>NZ_MJXP01000042.1:0-81643 GCF_001762855.1 Campylobacter sp. BCW_6467
GAACCTATATCAGCTCTGATTTGATCAAGGTTAGTTATAGCAGTTTCAGCTATATCCATCACAGCCATAGCACCTTTAAGAGTGGTTACACCCGCAGTTTCATCAGTAGCACCTACAGCTGTAGTTCTTAAAGCAGCAAATTGAGAATTACCTGAACCTGCTGAGAAGCCTGAACCTGCCGAAACTACATAGGTACTGCTTATAGAAGCCGCGCTTGAAACAATTTGTACTGCTCCAGTTAAAATTGTAGAATATCCTTTTCCACTACCTACTGAGAAGCCTGAACCTCCTGAGAAGCCTGAACCTGCTTGAGACATAAACGCTGAAATACTAGAAGCTTGGATAATTTGCTTATCTCCACCACCATTGTAAGAATTAAATCCCATAGCATCAGCATTAGCTGCTGAAATTTGACCTTTTGACTCTCTTAAAGATACTGAAGCTTGAGAAATCATATCTGTAGCACCCATACCTATAGCACTAAGATTAGTTCCACTTATGTTGATATCTCTACCATCATTTTTAACTAAAGATAATCTTCCATAATTTTCAGTTTTTAAAATACCCGCACCAGCACCTATACTACCTGTGATTTTAATGCCTCTACCATCAGCTGAAGTAAGAACAAGTTTACCATTCTCATCTTTAGAAGCTTGAACTCCTGTGGTATCTTTAACCGCATTGATGGCTGAAATCAAAGAACCGTTATTATCTCCATCTTTATAATCAACCTTACCAATTATAACCCCATTGATAGCAAAGTCTTGAGAAGTAGTTCCTTCTTTTATAGCATAAGCTCCAACAGTTTTTACATCATAAGTTGCTCTAACTCCTGTTTTATCAGAGCTTTTATTAATCTCTTCAGCTAAAGCTCCAAGACCTGTTCCAACAGAAGTTGAAATCACAACATTATCAAATTTAAAATCTTCCAAACCATTATAGTTTTTGATAGTAAGTCCTACTACACCTGAACTCACACTTTGTGAACCTGTTTCAAATCTTGTAACACCGATTTTTGAAGACTGGGTTGGTCCAATGCTAGCTTTTATAGTTTGATTTGAGCTTGAACCGATTTGAAATTCTTGATTGGTAAAATTTCCACTTAAAAGTTGTTTACCATTAAAAGCTGTAGTATTTGCGATATTATCAAGTTCTTCCATTAAGCGGTTTATATCTGCTTGAAGCATGGTTCTTGTTTTTAAACTTTGACCATCTTGAGCTGCTTGAGTTGCTTTAGTCTTAATAGTATCTAAGATCTTAAGTTGCTCATCCATAGCCTTATCTGCAGTTTGTAAGATACCCAAAGCATCATTACCATTTGATATAGCTTGACCTAGAGTATTTGCTTGAGATCTTAAGCTATCTGCTATCGCCATCCCTGAAGCATCATCTGCTGCGGAGTTAATCCTAAGACCTGAACTAAGTCTTGCTAATGAACTGTCTAAACTTTTAGCATTTAGATCTGAATTTGCTTTTGCATTTAATGCTGCGACATTTGTGTTAATACGAAATCCCATTTTAAATCCTTTTAAATAAATTCAAGCTCATCCATGAACTTGTTGCACCCTATATCGTTACTTTTTTTAAAAAATTTATACTTTTATAAAAATAATTTTTCTAAACTTTGTTTTCTAACATTTAATTTTTCGATTAGCAAAATAAGCCAATCTTTATAAACTTTAACAATTAAATACAAATAATTTTCTTCTTTTTGAATTTTCTGAATAATAATTTTACTTAACTCAAATCCTCTTTTAAAAAAAATTCCCTTAAGAACTCCATCTTTAAAAATAAAACTATTCTCCAAAAAGGAGTTAAAAAATTGTATATTTTTATGACATTGATGTAGAAATTCTAAAGGTAATTTTTTTTCGCTTAATAAAATTTTTTCCAAAGCATTATCTAAAAATTTTGCATTATCTAAAATTTCATTAATATTATTTAAATCTTCTTTTAAAATTTCTAAAACTTTTTTATAAAGTTTTTCATTTCTATTTGAAGTTAAAATTTGTGGAATTTTTAAACTTTTTTCTTTCTGACTTGCAAATTTCAAGCAACACTGCTCAAAATTAAGTTCTTTTGTAAATGCTATTTTAGCTCCTCCTTCGGTAGCATTGTAAAAATTTACTTGAGTATTATTTGCGAATAAAATTTCCAGTTTCTTTCTATAGTCATTCCAAGTTATTCTAGTTGCAATTTTATCTTTTCCGCCATAAGCGCTAACTTCAAATTTAAAATCTTTATTTTTTTCAAAATTTGATTGATACTTAAAATCTGAAAAATGCGTATTACCATCCAAAGAATAAGCTAAATCTTGGCCTATTATAATAACATTTTTAAATTTTAAAGCTAAAGCTAAAGTATAACAGGTATGTCCAACATGAGTTCCAGTTTCTAAATATCCAAAACTAGGAATATTAATATGCTGATAAAGAGCATCTCTGCTTAAAAATAAAGATATATGAAAATTATTTTCCAAATAAGAAACAACTTTAGAATGAGTAGATGAAGCTAATAGAATAAGGCTTTTTGACAATTTTTCTTTTTCAATATCTTTAAAAAATTCAATAGGATATTCTTGAAAATCCACATTTAGGATATAATCAGGAATAATATCATTTTTATAAAGCAAAGGAAAAGCCCCATCTGCACAAAAAATCACAAAATTTTCTTGATATTTTTTTAAAAGCGGAATTTGTTTTTCAAGACTAGGTCCAGCGCAAACTACTATACAATTTTCAAATTTATTTTTTCTTTCTTGAATAATTCTTTGAAAAGGAATACTTTTTAACATTAAAGGAATATTTTGTATAAAATTATCATAGCAAATTAATGATAATTTACATTCTGGATCTAAATTTCTAATTACAAGATTGATATTATCATACACTATATGGTCTATTTTTATAATATCATCCATGAAATACTTTTCATAATAAGAAGAATTTATAAACATTTCATAAAGACTCAGATATTCAAACATATCTTTTTGATCAAATAGTATACTAAGCTGTATGTTAACTTTCTCTTCCTCAACATCCACCAGATAAATTTTTCCACTACAAAGCTCTTCACTCAAATCCAGTGTACTTAAAGCTAGGATGAAAAGTTCTATTTCGCTTTCAAATACAAAAAGATGTTTATAGTGTTTAGCTAAATTTTTAATAAGCAAGGCATTGCCTATACCATAAATACATACAAAAGGATATCTAGGAGTTTTTTCTAAAATACTTTGATAGAAAAAATTTAATTCTTCTTCTAAGTTTTCATACATGAAAACATTATGAGTTTTATCAAAGATATTTAAATTTTCATCTATATTAAAACGAGAACAAGTTTTATTTTGTATGAAATTTAAAAGTTTATTTCCTAAGGGTTCATTTACCCCACTTAATAAAGCTTGTATGTTTTTTTCTAATATAGTCATGAAATTTCCTTAAATTTTATCTATTTTGAGTGATATTTTGTCATCTTTTTCACTAAATTGATACAACAAATCCTCACAAGGATAAGAGATACATTTTTCTTTACAATCTTTTTTTGAATTTTGTTTTATTTTTTCTAGCATTAAAGGGAGTTCTTTAGAAATCAAAGTTTTTATAGACATTCCCATGCCATGTTCTAAACTTTTGATAAATCTACCATCAACTTGATCTGAATTTTTTATCATATAAAGCTCTGCATTAAACCCAAATTGTTCTAAATATTTGTAAAGTTCTAATTTTTCATCAGGTGGAGCTATTTCTTTATCATAAAAAGAATGATAACTAATATAACATGGTTTTGCGTAATTAGCTTGAATTTCAAGATGCTTTGGTTCTAAGATATATCTTATCATTCTTCTTGGCATTGAAAAAAAATTATTTGAACTTGAATTACTTGTCCAAAAAGTTTTTGTCGAGCAATGTGTTTTAATATGATGAAAAAAATCAAAAGTAGAAAATTCACTATATTGCACAAAATCTATTTCCTTTCCAAAACCTATAAGACGCCAAAGAAATTTAGCATAACTTGAGTTATCTATAACTCCATCTATTAGCCAAGGTGCAATTTTAGTTGCCAAATGTGCTAAATATCCCCCGTGAGAACTACCTATCATAATAACTGGTATACCCCCCCCCATAGTATCAAAAGGAGCATGTTTTTTAAGATAAAGTGCAACATTTAAAAGATCTTGAGCCTGCATAACACCAAAATTTTGATATTCATTTTTTGCAGGTTGCAAACTCACATGTAAATTTAAAAAATAATTTGGTGCAAAATTACCTTTCTGCTTACCTTTGGTTATTTGATTATTTACAAAATGAAAAATTTCACTCATTTGTTTATAGTCTTGAATTTTATCAACATCATAAGGAAGCTTTATGTCTATAGCTTCACAACTTACTTTTAAAATAAGCTTGTCTATATCATCTAAATAAAAAGTAGAGCCTGTTTGAGGACGATTACCTATACAATGATAATTCACACTAGCTACAGCTGCATTATACTCACTAGCCACAAATTCAGCCAAGTGTTCACGGTAATTTTCATCCGCATCTCCACCAAGCCCAGGGATGATAAACACTAAAGCTTTTATTTCTTTTTCATCATCAAAACAAAGCTTAAATTCAAGCTTTGATTCTCTTTTTATACCAAGCTCTACATCATCACAAGAGTCAATCTCATAAGTTTTACTCACTAACATTTACCTTCCTCCTATTAAAAGATAAGTTTTACTCGCTAGGTTTTTAAAATTTTCATTCTTACTTAAAATCACGCAAGCTTTATTGCTTGAAGAGCTTGTAAAGTCTATATTTTCTAAATCTTCATGAGTCTGATTAGCTGCGTTGATGATAGCATTTTTACTTGCTTCATTACTTGAAATTCCCATGAGCATAAAATCAGCCTTATTTATAAAAACAAGTTTTAAGCATTCTTTATCATCGCCTACGCGAAAATTTACTTCTTTTGTGCCGTTAAAATTGCCAAGATCAACATTTTCAACTCCGTTTACATTACTCATCGTTTTTATAGAGCTTAAATGGTCATTTTTTAAAGTATAAATGCTTATATCATTGATCAAAGTTTTAAGGTTGTTTAAAGACTTGCTAACTTCAGCTTCATCCTTGCTTGAACTCATTTTTGGTAAAGCAATAGCAGCTAAAATTCCCAAAATAACGATCACAAAAACAAGTTCTAATATAGTAAAAGCTTTTCTCATCTATATCCTTGAAAAATTTTTATTTTTAGGGCTTAAAATATCTTCTTCTATGCTTACAAATTCCTTTTTTTCGTAAGCATCAACTGCGGCTCTTGCTATCATCAACGCATTATCAGAACAGAATTTTAAAGGAGCTAGTTTTAAATTTGCATTATATTTTTGACATAAATTTTGCAAACGCGAACGCAAATTAAGGTTTGCACTAGCTCCACCTACAACGCCAAAATTTTTAAATTTATAAAGATTAAAAATTTTTTCTAATTTATCCATGATATGATCACAAGCTGTATTTTCAAAGGCATAAGCTATTTCTGCTTTTGTGTCTTCATTTAAATTTTCATGCTTTAAAATTTCCAAACGCACTGCATTTTTAAGTCCTGAAAAACTGAAAGCAAGTTCTTTAGAATGCTTTAAAGGTATGTTAAAAGAGATATTTTTAAGTTTGGCATTTTTTGCTAAATTTTCTATGATAACCCCACCAGGATAACCTAAATTCATCATTTTAGCCACTTTATCAAAACTTTCTCCAAAACTATCATCATTTGTGCTTGCTAAAAGCTCTAAGTCTGCATCATCTTTAAGATAAAGCACCATAGTATGCCCACCACTAACAAGCAAAATTCCCATATCTAAAGAAATTTTTTCTTCCAAAAAAAGACTATAAATATGACCTTTAAGATGATTTATAGGGATTAAAGGCAAATTTAGGGCACTTGCTAAAGTTTTTGCCATAGAAATTCCACTGAGCAAAGAAACACTAAGTCCAGGTTCATTTGTCACAGCTATGGCGCAAAGATTTTTAAAATGCTCTTTGCATTGCTTAAGTATCTTTGGTAAAGCTTCGCTATGAAGTCTTGCAGCAAGTTCAGGTACCACTCCCCCATAGATACTATGATCTAATTCTTGGGAAATTTTTTTATGAAATTTACACTCTAAGGTATTTTTATCAATGATAGCTATAGAACTATCATCGCAAGAACTTTCTATAGCTAGGATAAGATTTTTCATTCAAATTCCACTAAAATAGAACCTAAGAATTTATCTTTTAATCTTGCCATTTTAAGAGTGTTTAAGTCCAAATTTTTAGCATTTTTGATCAACTTGCTATTGGTATTTGCCTCTAAAAGTTGTTGCAAATTCGCCCCTCTTAACTCATAAAATTCCACTCTATAAATTTTACCTGCCATATCTAAAGAGTATTGTGTTTGCATATTTTTTTTATGAACTAAAATACCACTTTCATCTTTTCCATGATCAAAGCCTATGATATTTACGCGTACATTAGCTATCTTTGGGATAAGAAAATTCTCTTTTACTTTTACCTTACTTCCAAAAGAAGCTGTGGTTTCATTACCATCAACTTGAAAAGTTACTTCATTAAAAGCATCGCTAAATTCTAAATACTCAGGATATAATCTTGTTTGAAAACGATTGCCATACTGGATATAAAAAGAATTTCCTTCTGCGATAACAGCGGTAAGTTCATTACTTGTATTATAATTTAACTCTTTATTTACCGGAAAAGGCACATAATTGATAACCTTTCTTGGATTTTTTAAAGAAAGTAAAATTCTATCATCAAAAAGTTTCACTTCAAGCTCTTTATTTATGGCTTTATCAACCCCTTGTGGAGTGAGTTCAAAATCTCTGCTAAATTCAATTCCTGCGGTTTTTAGATAATTTTCAATTGCCAAAAGATGATAATAAGCTCTTAAATTTACAGGCAGATTTTTGCTCGCTTCATTTGCAAAAGCAGCTTTGTGATTTGAAATCACAAAATAAGTCAAAGCTTTAAGCATTTCCGTATCGCCAAGCTCTTGGGTTTTGGTATTTTTAAGATGATAAGCATGCTTTGGATCAGCAAGTGAAGAATTGACACTATTTACGGTTTGAGTAGCGATATTTTCAAGATCAGGGTATTTGCTTGCATTAATTTCGCTTGTGTCAATCACACTTGAATTTCCCCAACGCTTAGGATTTTGCATCGCATCGATATAAGTAGGTTTATAAAAACCCCAACCATCGTGAAGATTGATCACCATACTAACCTCAGGAAGTAAAATAAGCTCTTTAATGCGTTGAACTCTTTTGTAATCAGGATCCTTTGGGCTAATACTTGCAAATTTACGGTTTAAATCCCCATTATTCCCACGCGAACGCTTGATAATGCTATCAAAAGCTAAATTTGGAGCCACTATAATCTTACCCTTAGTGATATTATAATCACTCAAAAGCAAACTTGCCGCATGAAATCCACCAGGCTCATCGCCTTGAATTCCACCAAAAATCAAAACTGTATTATTATCATCTAGGCTTTTTCCATTTTCTCCTACGCTAAAGTCTAGCTCTAAGGCAAAAATACTTGTTATAAAAAATAAAATTATTAAAAAAAATTTCATTTTAACTCCTTAAATACTCTCTTGTTTTAAAATCATACTCAAAAACTTCTTCTATACTTGAAATTTTAGGCACTCCAAAGTGATCAAGAGCTTTAAAAATGCATTTAGCAATGTCTAAAAATCTACTTTTATTTTCTAAAAAATTATAAACACCAACTTCATTAGCAGCATTGATGATAACACCTAAATTTGGCTCTTTTAAAAATGCATTTTTAAGCTTAAAAATAGGATATTTTTTTGTGCTAATTTTATGAAATTTTAAAGCAGGCATTTTGCTAAAATCAACAGCCTCTAAAATAGGCGTATCTTGTTTTTCAAATATAGCATCTGAAATAGCTAATTTCATATCTGCTTTTGAAAAATACGCCGTGCTAGCTCCATTTTTAAATTCACACATTGCATGCACTAAAGATCTTGGTTCTATTAAAGCATCAATTTCTTTAAAATCATATAAATGATAAGCCTCTATAATCTCAAAAAGCTTATTTGCCATAGTCGCACTATCTATAGTGATCTTTGCTCCCATGTTCCAATTAGGATGTTTTAAAGCATCTTTGACACTAACTTGATTTAAATCTTTGATTTTGTACTTATAAAAAGCTCCACCACTTGCTGTGATATAAAGTTTTGCTATATTTTTTTTACCTTCGAGTAAAAATTTTAAAGCCGCATGCTCACTATCAACGGGTAAAAATTTAGCCCCTTTTAAAAAACTCCCCGCCACCACAAGACTTTCTTTGTTGGCTAAGGCTATGTTTTTGCCAAGTTCTTTAGCCTTTAAAGTGCTTTTAAGTCCTGCAAAACCTACAATGGCATTGAGCAAAAGTTTGTCTTGGCATTCTGTTAAAATTTGCTCTAAACCTTCTTGCCCTATAAAAACCCTATCGTGTTTAACTAAATGCTTATTTTTTGAATCTTTTATGGCAACAAATTTAGGCTTAAACCTTGCGATTTGTTCATTTAAAAGAGCGATGTTATCCCCACAAGCTAAAGCAGAAATGGGAATGTTTTTTAAAGCAGCAAGTTTAAGAGCATTTACTCCTATGCTACCTGTGCTTCCAAAAAGTATCATAAAAGAGCAACCATCACAAAAGCAGCAATGATCACTGCATCGATTCTATCGAGCACACCCCCATGACCAGGGATAAGATCTCCACTATCTTTTACGCCTACTTCTCTTTTAAAATAACTCTCAAGCAAATCTCCAATTACTGCAAAAATCGCTACAAAAAACGAACAAAGCAAAGAAAGCCAAAAACTATAAACAAAAACTCCTAAAATAGTTCCAATAATACTCGCACAAATCAAGCCACCTATAACACCTTCTAAGGTTTTGTTTGGACTTGTTGGAGAAAAAGGGGTTTTACCCATAAGTTTTCCGATAAAATACGCCCCACTATCACAAGCTGCAACGATAATGATAAGCCAAAAAAGCGCGAACATACCCTGATCTAAATACACTTGCCAAAGTGCTAAAATAGGCAAACTAGGATAAATATAAATAAGAGCTGGTTTTAAGGAAGCCTTTTTATAAACCAAATATCCAACGACTAATAACAAAGCTAAAATCCCAAAAAACAAAGCTTTATGCGATAAACTTCCCAAAATAAAAGCTATAGCCAAAGGGATAATAGAAATATTTTCTAAAACAAAAAGTTTTTTTGCTTCACTAAAAGATAAATACAATAAAACCGCAAAAACGATAAAATTGATAAAAAATTGATCAATCAACGCGATAATAATAATAGCCCCTATCATCACAAGAGCTGAAATAATTCTAGTTGTATTAAACATATTTTTCCTTATATACTAATATCTAAGCGATGAATGCTTTGTGCGTCTTTAAAATTTGGATCTTTAGACTCATCTTCTTCATTTTTCTCATCATCGCTAGTTTTAGCTTCTTGATTGTGTTTTTTCTTTTTTTCTTCTTGTTCGGCTTTTTCTTTGATCTCTTCTTTGATTTCATGAGTCTCATTGACTTTTTCAAGCTTGTTTAAAGTTTTTTCTTTTTCATTAAATTCAGCCATATTTAGCGTAGCTGCAAAACCTTCTTTTGCAAGCTCATTGCTTGCTTGTGTAGCTGGATAAGCCATATTTTGATTTATATAATTGACATTTCCTAATGGGCTAACTGGCATTTTAATCCTTCATGATATTAATACTTTTAAAATTTGTATAATTTACAAACGCCTTTTGCTGAACCTTAACAAAATTTTTTAAGGTATAATCGACCCAATACGAACCTTTCTTTAACTTAGAAAAACTTACACAAAGCCTTGCGGCAAATTCTATCACATCAAGGCTGATTTTTTGCTTGTTTGATACAATCAAAGTATGTGCACTAGGAATATCCCTTACATGAAGCCACAAATCATCTTTTTTAGCATTTTTAAGTAAAAATTCATTGCCTTTTTCATTTTTACCCACGCAAATTTTAAACTCATTAAAATAAAAATTTGCCACAAGATCTTCTTGTTTATGATCTTGATTTTTTTTGCTATTTTTTTTAGGTAGTAAAATTTCAAGCTCTATCTCACTCTTAGCTTGAAGCAATAATTCTTTTAAACTCAGGGTAAAATCTAACTTTTCTTTTAAATTTTGCCTTTGTATGTTTAAATTTTTAGCTTTTTGTTCTAATTTTTTGGCATTTTTATAGTATAAATTAGCACTTTGCTTAGGACTAAATTCAAGCTTAAATTCAAGCTCTTTGCCTTCAAAGTCATCAAGCTTAAATTCCCTTTCATAATCTTTTAAAACACTCAAATTTGCAAACAATACATCAGCCCTTTTTCTGTATTCTAAAGCTTTTAAGAGTAAAGAATTTTCTTCATCTAAATTAGAAAAAAGTTCTTGTAAATTTTGTATTTTTTTATCCACTTGTGCAAGTTTTAAATTTTTTATTTGTTTGATTTTACTCTCATAAATGCTTGTAAATTTGCGAGAAAAATAATCTTTAAAATCTTTAATTTCCTCAAAACTTTCATCCATTTTATAAGGCTTTAAAGGCTCTAAAATCACATTAGGTTTTACTACACGATAACTTTTATCAATGTGCCTTAAAGCCTCTATGATTAAATCTTTTTCATCTGTAAGAATAACATTGGTATTTTTACCCGTAAATTCAAAATAAATCTTGCTCTCATAGCTTTTATAAGCCTTATTAGCTTTTACACTAAAACATAAAATACGATTGCCTTCAAGGACTTTAACTTCCTTTATAAAAGCATTGCTAAAATACTTTTTAAGCATAAAATCAAAAGGTGCATTATAGTTTTTTGCATTAAATTTAGCTGTATAAATCGCACTCATTACGCGAGTGAGATCGAAAATAAATCTTTCTTTATCAAAGCTTAATTCCAAAATATTGTCATTGATACGCTTGATAAAATCGATTTTTTTAAACTGAGAAAAAAAAGTTTGCAATTGTAAAAGTTCTGTGTATTTCATAAAAGAAATTATAAAATATTTTAGCAAATTTGTGGTAGAATTAAACTAAAAAAGGAAATTTGTGCAGCTTAATGAGCTAAATTGCGTGATTTTATGTGGTGGTAAATCTAGTCGTATGGGACAAGATAAAAGCAAATTGATTCTTAAAAATCAAAATTTAATTCAATTTCAAGTAAATAAATTTTCTAAAATTTTTAAAAATGTCTATGTGAGCACAAAAGAAGACAAATTTGAAAACCATTTTAGCTTGATAAAAGATTCTTTAGAATTTGAAGTTTACTCTCCTATGCTTGCGCTTTACTCTATACTTTCAAATTTTAAAAATGAATTTGTTTTTGTTTTAAGTGTGGATAGTCCTAAAGTAGGTGAAAATGAGCTTTTAAAAATGCTTCCTTTTTTAGAGCAAAACTATAAAATAATCATAGCCAAAACCCCTTTACATAAACATCCCTTATGTGGCTTTTATCACAGCTCTTTAGCTCAAACTTGTAAAAATTTCTTAGAAAAAAATGAACAAAAAATAGGACTTTTATTTTCTGAGATTAAAACCAAATTTGTGGAATTCGAAAATGAAGATGCTTTTTTAAATCTTAATTTTTATGAAGAATATGAAAAATTTAAAAGCGAGTTAAAATGAGAAAAACTGCTTTATTTTTAAGCTTATGCGTTTTTATATGCGCTAGTGATTTGCAACAAGCTTTAGAGTATGAAAAACAAGGCAATTATAAAAAAGCTATGGAAATTTACAAAAAACTCGCTTTAAAAAATTCATCTGTTTTAATCCCTCAAGAACAAAATAAAACTAAACAAACTACTCAAAATGAAAAATCTATTATTGCAGCCAAAGAAGAAAGACAAGATTTTGCTCGTCTTGCCTTGGCAAATTATCTTGAAGAAGATGAATACTTTAACCCTCTTGGCATTAGTGCTTATAAAATGAATTATTTTCTACCTTTGGCTTATAGTTTTAACTCTCTGGAAGAAAATCACAATAAAAGTGAAGCTAAATTTCAACTTAGCATTAAAAAAAGGCTTTTTGAAAATTTGCTAGGATTGGATGAAAAATATTATATAGCCTATACTCAAACTTCTTGGTGGCAAATTTATGAACATTCTTCTCCTTTTAGAGAAACCAACTATCAGCCAGAATTTTTTATAGATTTTCCTTTGTATCTTAAAGATTATGAATTTTTTAACAACCTACGCGTAGGTATATTGCATGAAAGCAATGGTAAGGGAGATGAGAATTTGCAATCTCGCTCATGGAATAGAATTTATGTATCTACAGCTATTTTATATAATAAATTTTTATTTGTCCCACGCCTTTGGTATAGAATTCCTGAAAGCAAAAAAGATGATGATAATCCTGCCATCTTGCATTATATGGGAAATTTTGATGTGAATTTAGCGTATTTAGGCGATGATTATTTTATCAATCTTATGCTAAGAAACAATCTTAAATTCCGCAATAACAAAGGCGCTATACAAGTTGATCTAGGATATGATATTTTTAATAACGGAATTTATTGGTATTTACAATACTTTAATGGCTATGGAGAAAGCCTTATAGACTATAACAAACACTTGCAAAGACTTTCCACTGGATTTTTAATTTCTTACTAAAATATCCTTTGTAGTTTTATCATTTCTTAAAACAAATTTCATTACAATTTCATTTTTGATAATTATTATTACTATAAGGAAAGATTTGTTTTTTAAGCATATATTGAGTTTAAAAGCGCTTATAGCTTTACTTTTATTCTTTGGAATGATAAGTTTATTTATAGGAGTTATCAGTATCAATGTAAAAGATATTCTTAATCTTAACTCCACTCAATTAGAAATCATAACTCTCACAAGAATTCCTAGACTTATAGCGATTTTACTCACAGGAATGAGTCTTAGTATATGTGGGCTTATCATGCAACAACTCACGCAAAATAAATTCGTTTCCCCAACTACAGCAGGGACTATGGATTGTGCTAAATTTGGCATACTTGTTTCTTTAATATTTTTTGCTGGAGCGTCTTTTTTCACTCAAGCTATCATTGCATCTGTATTTGCGCTTTTGGGTTCTTTTATATTTATCCAAATTTTAAGAAAAATCAAACTCAAAGATGTGATTTTTGTACCTTTGATAGGCTTGATGTTTGGAGGCATTATTAGTGCTATAACCACTTTTTTTGCTTATGCTTTAAATTATATACAAAATATCCAAGGCTGGTTACAAGGCAGTATGGCAAATGTTATGCAAGGAAATTATGAATTGCTCTACATTTCTTTACCACTTTTTATACTTGCTTATTTTTTAGCTCATAAAATCACCATAGTTGGCATGGGCGAAGATATAGCTTTAAATCTTGGAATTTCTTATAATGGTATATTATTTTTAGGCTTGATGATTGTAAGCATTATCACTAGCTTAGTGATTGTAAGCGTTGGGATTATCCCTTTTTTAGGGCTAATTATCCCAAATTTAGTAGCTCTTTATCTAGGTGATAACCTTAGAAAAAATCTTATCTATATAGCACTTTGTGGAGCTTTGTTTTTACTTGTTTGCGATATCATTTCAAGACTTGTCATCTTTCCTTTTGAAATGCCTTTAAGTATCACTACAGGTGTTTTAGGATCTTTAATCTTTATCTTTCTTTTGTTAAAAAGGAAAGTTTATGCGTAAAAAAATGCTGATTTTAAGCTTTTTAACACTTAACATGATAGGGATTTTTATACTTGTGGGTTTAAATGGCTTTGATGAGTACGCCTTAAAAAGTCGTTTTTTACAAATTGCAGCTATTATCATAGTAGCTATTTGTATCGCTGTTTCAACAGTGATTTTTCAAACTTTATGCAATAACAAAATTCTAACCCCTGCTATCATAGGATTAGATTCTTTATATATGTTACTTCAAAGTGCTCTTATCTTTTCTTTTGGTGCGGCTAATTTAAGTGTTTATAAAAACGATATCAATTTTTTAATCACTCTAGTTTGTATGGTGGTTTTTTCACTAGGACTTTATAAAATTTTATTTAGTAGCGATAGAAGCATTTATCTTATCATGCTTTTAGGCTTAGTTTTTGGAACACTTTTTAGCACTTTAAGCTCTTTTTTTGAAGTATTAATCGACCCTGATGAATTCATGGTGATACAGGGAAGAATGTTTGCTAGCTTTGATAATATTGCTTTTGATGTTTTAATTCTTGCTTATATTATTAGCTTTTTAAGTTTTATATGGATTTTTCGCTATATGAAATTTTTGGATCCTTTGAATTTAGGCAAAGATTTAGCGATAAATTTAGGGATAAATTATCAAAAAATTTCAAAACAATTGATGATTATCATAGCTATTTTAACTTCTATTAGCACCGCGCTTGTAGGTCCTATAACCTTTTTAGGGCTTTTGGTAGTAAATATCACTTATGAACTATTTAAAACTGCAAAGCATAGTATTTTACTAAGTGCTTGTATACTCATTAGCATTTTAGCTTTGCTTGGAGGGGTATTTTTTGTCTCTAGAGTTTTTGATTATAATGCCACTATAAGCGTGGTTATTAATTTCTTAGGCGGGATATATTTTATCTATCTTGTATTAAAGGGTAATAAATTATGATTAAACTAAAAAATATCACCAAATTTTATGACAATAAAGCCATTATTTCAGATCTTAGCCTTGATTTTCATAAAGGCAAAATCACTTCTATAATAGGAGCCAACGGTGCTGGAAAATCCACTCTTTTAGCTCTAGCAAGTCGTTTGATAAAACCTAGCAGTGGAGAAATTTATATCGATGGAATGAATTTAAAAGACTATAAAGAGCAAATCTTAGCACAAAAAATTTCCATTCTCAAACAACAAAACAATATCAATTTAAGATTAAAAGTTGAAGAATTAGTCGCTTTTGGGCGTTTTCCGCATTCTCAAGGAAGACTTAATGCAAACGATAAAATCAAAATCAATGAAGCTTTAAAATATATGGGGCTTAGTAACTTAAGAAATGAATTTTTAGATACATTAAGCGGCGGACAAAAACAAAGAGCTTTTATAGCCATGATCATCGCTCAAGATACTGAATTTATAATGTTTGATGAACCTTTAAACAATCTTGATATGAAACATAGCGTACAAATCATGCAACTAATGAAAAATTTAGTCAAAGACTTTAACAAAAGTATAGCTGTTGTATTGCATGATATTAATTTTGCTTCGATTTATTCTGATGAAATCATAGCCTTAAAAGATGGGAAGCTTTTAAAACAAGGCTCAAAAGATGAAATCATCAATCAAGAAAATTTAAAACAAATTTATGATATGGATATACCTGTAAGTCAAATCGATGGTAAGAAAATTTGTATTTATTTTTAAAAAGGAGAAAATATGAAAAAATCTTTAGTTTTTGCATTTTTTGCATTTTTTTTAAGTCTAATCTTAACAGCTTGTAATTCAAACTCAAATGAAAACAATGCAAGCTCTACAACAAAAACCAACACTGCTACGGTGAAAGTTTTGCCTATTAGCATGAGTGATGAGGGTGATAGTTTTTTAGTAAAGGATAGTCTAGGAGAAAATAAAATCCCTAAAAATCCTTCTAAGGTAGTGATCTTAGATCTTGGAATTTTAGATACTTTTGATGCTTTAAAATTAAACGATAAAGTCGCAGGCGTTCCTGCTAAAAATTTACCAAAATACCTACAACAATTTAAAAACAAACCTAGTGTAGGTGGAGTGCAACAAGTTGATTTTGAAGCCATTAATGCTTTAAAACCTGATCTTATCATCATTTCTGGACGCCAAAGTAAATTTTATGATAAATTAAAAGAAATAGCTCCAACTTTATTTGTAGGTCTTGATAATGCAAATTTTTTAAGCTCTTTTGAAAACAATGTCTTAAGCATTGCAAAACTTTATGGTTTAGAAAAAGAAGCTTTAGAAAAAATTTCAGATATTAAAAATGAAATTGAAAAAGCCAAAAGCATAGTTAATGAAGATAAAAAAGCTCTTATCATTCTTACAAATTCTAACAAAATTTCAGCCTTTGGTCCTCAATCTCGCTTTGGGATTATTCACGATGTTTTAGGGATTAACGCGGTAGATGAGAATATAAAAGTAGGCACACACGGCAAAAGTATCAATTCTGAATTTATATTAGAAAAAAATCCTGATTATATTTTTGTTGTTGATAGAAATATCATTGTAGGCAACAAAGAACGCGCTCAAGGCATACTCGATAATGCGCTTGTTGCTAAAACCAAAGCAGCACAAAACAAAAAAATCATCTATCTTGATCCAGAATACTGGTATTTAGCAAGTGGAAATGGACTAGAGTCTTTAAAAACTATGATTTTAGAAATCAAAAATGCTGTAAAATAATACAACCTCGCAAGGGCTAGTCTCTTGCTTTAATACCTAATAAAATATTTGGAATTTTCAAGAAAGTTTTAGTGGCGGACAGAGAGGGATTTGAACCCTCGAGACCCGTTAAGATCTGCACCCTTAGCAGGGGTGTGGTTTCAGCCGCTCACCCATCTGTCCAATAAAGTAAAGTGTGATTATACAAAAAAATAAATAATACCTAGCTTAAAAAGCTAGGAAAAATCAAAGGCTAAGATAAGCCAAAAGCAAAGTTACAACAACCCCTACTCCAAGAACTGCAAATTGTTTACTTCTATCTTTTTTATTTGCAAACAAAGTAATCATAAGCCCTGAAATATAAAGCATAAATAAAGTAATACCAAAGCCTACGCTAAGCACAGAAAAATACCAAGCGCCCTTATCTTTATGAAGCATAATCATATCTCCAAGTAAAGATCTTGTTTTTAAGGTAATGTTGTATTCATTAGTAGAATTTTGAGTTATATTAGCACTATAATGAGTTCCGCCTATTGTTATGCCTTTATCTTTACTTTTAATGATATCTGTATTAGATGGCACTTTTAAACCATTTGTTTTTAAGTACTCTATTAAAGCTTCTCTTTCTTTACCACTTTCTATAACTTTTGACAATTGATACTGCTCAACTTTCAAACCCACATCTTGATTAATACCAAAAATATACGCTATACCCGTTAAAGCAAAAAGCAAAGCACAAGGCAAGAAGAACAAACTAAGATAGATATGAACCTGTCTAAACAATTTATTTTTATTAATCATTTTAAGTCCTTTTTTTATTATTAAAATTTGTGATATTTTGACAAAATAAAGTGAATTTTAAATAAAAAGTTTATATTTTTTAAAACAATGAAAAGAAAAAGCCCTTATGATTATAGGGCTTAAGAATTATTTTTTATCAATCACTTGATAATTATAAGGAACAAGCTCTTTATCATGCTCTAAAAGTTCTTTTGGAGGATTGCCATTAACATCTTTTTCATCTGCATAGTAACGCTCTCCAGCTTTATGACCATTAACATCTACTTTATAATAAAGCTCTCCTGGATTAAATTTTTGAATATCTTCAAAACCTAAATTTGAAGTTTTAAAATCTTTAATTCCATTTACCGCTGCAATTTCTACAAGTTTAGTTTGTCCCATTCTTGCCATATCAACAGCTTGCAATAACATTCTTGAAGCTTCGCGAGGATTATGAAAACCAGTTGAGTTTTCAGCATTAACAAAATCCGCTCTCATTTGAGCTTTACGATGAAGTTCTAAAACTTCTTTTAGCTCTTCGCTAATTTTTTTCGCATCAGCTTTTCCATCGCTTTGGAATTTTTCCATATTGCCTAGCTCATCGCGTAGTTTTTTAGTATCCATAATCAAACTAACAATTGCGTACTCTACAGTTCTTTGATCATGTGCAACGCTATTTTGTATGTCAAGTACTTGAGCTTTTAAATAATCTTCGCTTTGTTTATGACAAGATTTGCAAGCAGAGTTAATATCTCTTAAAGGAGAAGTGATATTGTGTTGAGTAACCTTTTTAGCCCCTTCTCTAACATAAGGCATATGACAATCCACGCAACTTACTCCATTTGCAGCATGCACACCGCCACTATAAAGTTCACTTTCTGGGTGTTGAATTTTAATAATTTGTGCCCCTGTTAATTTATGAGTAAAATCAGCTCCAAATACTCCACGAACTTTATCATAATAATCATCTAGCATTTCAATTCTAAATGGTTGTCCTTTTTTCCACTCACTCCAAGGAAAAGTTAAAACTATACCATCGGTTTCAATCTCTTTAGCTTTATTTCCATCTCTCCAAAACTCATACTCATCATAATTTTTCTGAGTTCCATTCCACCATTTTTTAGAACTATCATCTACAATAGTTTCACCCATTACTTTTACTTTTTCCCCTGTTGGTTTAAAATAGTATTCAACATGGCATTGAGAGCAAACTAAAGTTCTCATTTCTTCTCTTGTAGCTTTTACGCCTTGTACTGGATCTTTTTCATATCCCCTAGAAACTAAAGCATTAATAGCTGCTGGACGAGTAAGTCTTAAACTCATATCATTTGGATTGTGACAATCTGCACAAGTTACACCCATTCTTTTACCACCATGTGGACCTGCATGTTCAGGTGAATTTTCCACTATACCATCAACGGCTGGGATATTTTTAATCATGGTCCAATAATTTGTAGAGTTAAAAGCAGTAAAATCCCCTTTAGCAACATTTTTTATAAGCCATGGAGTCCATCCACTATGACAATTCATACAAGCTGCGGGCTGGCCTTTAAAAGCAGCAAGGCCGTGAGCATTAAGAAAATCTTTGTTGTTTCTTGCTGTTTTCATTTGATCTACTTGAACCCAAAAATGCCCTCTTTCTTCATTGAAATCAAGACTAAAAGGATATCCTGCCCAAAGTATGGTTAATTGAGGAAAGCGAATTAATTTTGAATAAGCTAAATTACCACCAAATTCAGTAGCTTTAGGCTCTTCTTTTTCAACTGTTAAATACATTTTTAGCTGCTCTGGAAAAACCTTACCCCATTTTTCAAAATTTGGATCATCATCACTAAGCAAAGAAAAATCAGCATTTGCTGCAATGGCATTTTTATTTGCTTCATCTTCTTTTTTTTGATTGATATCATTATTTAGCCATAAAACTCCCGCTATAAGTAAAACCAAAACAACAATACCCAAGCGTAAAATATTTTTTTTCATTCATCTTCTCCTTATTAAATTCCGTGTTTATGTCCAACATCTTTATGACAAGAAGCACAATTTAATGACTTGTCTGCATGTGGATTTGTTGTAGCATTGATAGCTGTTTGAGCAAAATCTGCATGACAGCGTATGCAGTTTTCTTGCACCATTTTTCTGCTTTTTTCAGTCGCACTCAAATTTGTAGGCAATTCATCAAGTTTAAAAGTAAAAGCATAAGCATGTCCTAAACCACTTTGCGCTTTAGCTATCCACTTAGCTACAAAATTATGTGGCAAATGACAATCCACACAAGTTGCTCTTGGTTCGCCTTTGACTTTTTGAGAGTGTGGTCCTGCCATGTATTCGTTATAAACTTCATTCATAATATGGCAGTTATTACAAGATTCGCTTGCATTGCTTAAATAAGATGTGCCCTTAGCATTATAAAAAGTATAAAACCCAACCGCAAAGAAAACAAAAAGCAAAACAAGAAAAATAGTAAAAAGATTCGAAGTTTTCTTCAAAATTTTCCTCCTTAAAATTATCATTTCTTAAAATCTTCAATAAAACAATAATGTCACAGAATTTCCCAAAAATAAATTTTGTAATTTTAACATAGATGAATTTAATATAATTTTAAAGATATATTTACTCTTAATTAACCTAAAAAATTTGAAACTTTTATTCAATAATTTTAAAATAAATGATAAAATATAACAAAAAAAAGGAAAAATTAATGCAAATAAGTCCTGATATGTTTATCAATCGCGAACTTTCTTGGCTTCGCTTTAATTCTCGTGTTTTAGACCAATGTTCTAAAAATTTACCCTTATTAGAAAAATTAAAATTTATAGCTATATATTGCACTAATTTAGATGAATTTTATATGATACGCGTTGCAGGCTTAAAACAACTTTTTTCAGCTGGAGTTAATGCAAGCAGTAGCGATGAAATGACCCCGTTACAACAATTAAAAGCCATACGCAAATACTTACACCAAGAAAAAGAGCTTTTGGAGCGTTATTTTAATGAAATCACAAGTGAATTAGAAAAAGAAAATCTTTTCATAAAGCATTATGAGAATTTAGATGAAAATTTAAAACAAAAATGTGATGAGTATTTTTTCTCTAATATTTTTCCTGTTATTGTTCCAATAGCTGTTGATGCGACTCACCCTTTTCCACATTTAAATAACTTATCTTTTTCACTAGCGGTTAAAATTTGTGATAAAGCACATCCTGAACTTGTAAAATTTGGAATGATTAGAATTCCAAGGGTTTTACCTCGTTTTTATGAGGTAAGTGCAAATATTTATGTTCCTATAGAAAGTATAGTCCACCAACACGCAGAAGAAATTTTTCCAGGCTATAAACTCTTAGCTTCAGCAGCATTTAGAGTGACTAGAAATGCAGATATAGTAATAGAAGAGGAAGAAGCTGATGATTTTATGATGATTTTAGAACAAGGCTTAAAACTTCGTAGAAAAGGGGCTTTTGTAAGATTGCAAATTCAAAAAGATGCAGATGAACAAATCGTAGAATTTCTTAATACACACATGAAAATTTTTCATAAAGATGTTTATGAATATTCTATTTTACTCAATCTCCCTAGCCTTTGGCAAATCGCGGGAAATAAAAACTTTACGCATCTTTTAAGCCCACTTTACACGCCTAAAACTTTACCACCTTTTGATGAAAATTTATCTATTTTTGATGCTGTAGAAAAAGAAGATATACTCATCATACAACCTTTTGAAAGTTTTGATCCAGTTTATAAATTTATCAAAGAAGCAAGCAAAGATCCTGAAGTAATTTCCATAAGAATGACACTTTATAGAGTTGAAAAAAATTCTAATATAGTTCAAGCTTTAATTGATGCTGCAAGCGATGGAAAACAAGTAACTGTGATGGTAGAATTAAAAGCACGTTTTGATGAAGAAAATAATCTTCATTGGGCGAAAGCTTTAGAAAATGCCGGAGCTCATGTTATTTATGGCATTACAGGTTTTAAAGTCCACGCTAAGGTTTCTCAAGTCATACGCAAACAAGGGGATAAGCTTAAATTTTATATGCATTTAAGCACAGGAAATTACAATGCAAGCAGTGCTAAAATCTATACTGATGTGAGTTATTTTACAAGCAAAGTAGAATTTGCAAGAGATACGACAAAATTTTTTCATATCTTATCAGGCTTTAGTAAAAACCGTCGTCTTCAAACTCTTTCAATGAGTCCAAATCAAATCAAAGAAAAAGTTTTAGAAATGATACGCATTGAAACAAGCAAAAAAAATGAAGGTGTGATTGTAGCTAAAATGAACTCTCTTGTGGATAGTGATATCATACAAGCGCTTTATGAAGCAAGCATGGAAGGAGTACAAATCGATCTTATCATACGCGGAATTTGTTGCTTAAAACCTGATGAAGAATACAGCAAAAACATACGCGTTAGAAGCATCATAGGAAAATACTTAGAACATGCTAGAGTATTTTATTTTAAACATAGTGAGCCAAATTATTTTATATCGAGTGCAGACTGGATGCCAAGAAATTTAGAGCGTCGCTTAGAACTTATGACTCCTATATATGATGAAAGAAGCAAAGCTAAATTAGCTCAATTTTTACGCTTACAACTTAGCGATAATGTTTTAGCTTATGAGCTTAAAAACAATGGAGAGTATGAAAAAATTCCTTCTTCTGAAAAAACCATAGATTCTCAACAAACCTTAGAAGAATATGTAAGTAAAATTTATAAAACACTTAAAAAAGATACAGATCAAAGTCGTGCAACGCACTTAGCTTCCAAACTTTTTAAGGAAAATTAGTTTAAAATAAGTTTTTATGTTTTATGTGAAAATTACAAAAATCACCAATAAAAACGGGAAGGCTAAGATTGGTAGTTTATAATGAAAAAATATAATACTTTAGATTTATTTAGTGGGGCGGGTGGTTTCTCTCTAGGTTTTTTAAAAAGTGGGGCTTTTAATATACTGCTTTCAATTGATAATAATCCAAAACTATCCATAAGCTACGAAAAAAATTTTGATTTCATTAAGCATATAAACCGTGATATTTTAAGCTTTAGTGATAAAGATATACAAAAATTACAACAAAAATATAATTTTGAAGTAATTATTGGAGGTCCGCCTTGTCAAGGATTTTCCTTAGCAGGAAAAATTGGAAGAAAGGAACTACAAGATGATAGGAATAAACTCTTTCTAGCCTATTTAAAATTTATAAAGAATATCAAGCCTAAAATTTTTATAATGGAAAATGTTGCAAGCCTTGCTAGACACAATAAAGGACAAACACTAAAAGAGATTTTGCAGTGCTTTTATAATATTAACTATGAAGTCAAATACGAAATTTTAAATACTAAAGACTATAGTATAGCACAAAATAGAAGTAGAATTTTTATCGTTGGAACGATAAAAAAAAATAGCTTTATTTTTCCAAAAAAAGAAAATAGTCAAATCAGCATCAAAAAAGTAATAGATGATTTACCCAAACTAAAAAATGGCGAAAAATCTAAAATACCTAATCACAATGCAATGATGCACTCAAATCAAATGCTAGAAAAAATGTCCTATATTAAAGATGGTGGCAATAAAGAGCAAATTCCACCTGAGATAAGACCAAAAAGTGGCGATATGAGAAAATATATTCGCTACAATAGTGCCAAACCATCTATAACTATAACAGGCGATATGAGAAAGGTTTTTCACTATTCTCAAAATAGAGCCTTAAGTGCAAGGGAATTAGCAAGAATTCAAAGTTTTCCTGATGATTTTATCTTTTATGGTAATTCTATTGATATACAACAGCAGATTGGCAATGCTGTTGCACCCTTATTGGCAGAAAAAATTGCAAATCAAGTTAAGATTTTTTTAGATGCATAAATATCCAAAAGTCAATTATATAGGTAATAAAGAAAAAATTAGTACTTGGATAATAGAAAATTTACCTATTAAAAAGGGTAAAGTATTAGACTTATTCTCTGGCGGCTGTGCTATGTCTTACGCGTTTAAAAACGCAGGTTTTAGTGTCATTTCTAATGATATTTTGTATTCTAATTATTGTATATCAAAAGCCATTATAGAAAATAGCAATCAAATTTTAAACTTAAATATAACAGCAAATGAGTTAACTGATTTTTTTACACAAAAAAGCTATAAAAATATAAGCTGGCTATCAAATCATTTATATTTTGATTATGAAGTAAAGGAGTTAGCTTGTATTATAAATTATAGTGCTACTTTAAATGAATATGAGAAATTCATATTTTTAGCCTTAGTGCGTAGAGCAATGATACGAAAAATTCCATACTCAAGAATGTGTATAAAATGGGAAGAAATCGTTAAATTTAGAGATGAAGAATTAAGTTATCAAAAATACGGTAGGCGTAGAGCCTATCATAATATAAGTTTTTTAGAGCATATTTATTTAAATCTTAAACAATATAATAATGCTGTCTTTGACAATGGATTAAAAAATTTTTCCCACAAGCTTGACTGCATAAAAATGCTTGATAAAATAGCTAAAGTGGATTTGATATACATAGATCCACCCTATCCTTCTACAATGAATAATTATTTTAATTTTTATGGTCCTTACGATAAAATCTTTAAGGAAGAAACTAAACAATGTACGGATTTTACAAACAAAAACACCTTTTTGCAAAATTTAAAGCTTATATTTGAAAAAGCCATAGGAAAGACTACCTATATAGCTATGAGTTTAAACAACCAAAGTAAGCCAAATCCTAATGAAATAATTACTAGCGTATCGAATTTAACCCTTAATTTTTTTATTTATCAAAAACCACACATCTATAAGGTAACTGGAAAAGAAAATAAAAAACAAAATTATGAAATCGTGCTTATTTTTAAACTTATTGGGAGTTAAAATGAAAAAGCAGCAATACGAAAATTACTGGCAACTTACCCTTGAATATAGTGATTTTTACGGCAATAATTTTAATGAATGCCTAAAAATAATAATTGAATTTATGGATAAAAATCCTCAAATTGATTCTCAAAAATATCAAGAATTACAAGAAAAAGTATATGCTTTTAATCCAAAATCAGACTTTGCTTCAGTTAGAAAATCTATCAATCAATTTTTTAAATTAGGATTTATCAACAATAAGTTTGAGGGCTATCACAGCAAAACAAAAGAATTTTTACATGAGCAAAATAGGACAAAAAAGAAAATTTTATATTCAGAAATACTTTATGATAATGCTAGTTTTTCAAGGTCTTTTAGACATCCTAGCAATGAAAATGAACTCAAATTTTTGGTAAAAACCATAGAATACTGCGGAAGTATTACAAAAGAAAATCTTTTAGCACTTATGTATGTGAAAGATACAATTCATAAAAATTATTTAAACAAACAAGAATTAGAACAACTAACCCACCACATCATACAAATGCATGCAGCAGAGAGAAAATATAACCAAATAGCATATTTATGGAATATTTGCACGAATATTCTTACGGGTATTTATTTAGACCAAGATAATTGCTTAACACTAGATAGATCTGATTATAGTTATACTGAGAAATCAGCTAACAGAGACACATACAAACAAACCTTATATAAACATTTACTTTATGAAGAAAGTAGGGAATTTTTATCCGATGTTTATTGCTATGTTGAAAATTTAAAATATCCACTCTTAGTAGCTTCCCATATAAAACCTTATAGAGTTTGTGATGAAAATGAGCAATTTGACAAAGATAATGGCTTACTACTATCAAAATCAATAGACCAATTATTTGACCAAGGTTGGATTTCATTTGAAAATGATGGGGATATAATACTTAATGAAAATTTAGATGAAAATCTAAAAAAGTTCTTAGCTACAAAAAGAATTCATCCAAAAATCTTAAATGAAAAAAGACTTCAATATTTAGCCTATCATAGAAAATATGTCTTTAATAACTCAAAACAATACAAATTCTAATTTCAAGGCTTAGAATAAATCTTGCACCTTCTATACGGATGGTGGAAGCGAGGGGAATCGAACCCCTGTCCAAAAATAATCCCACAAAGACCTCTACATGCTTAGCAAAGATGACTACTTCACCCTACTTCGCTCATCTTCCAAAACTCAAAAGCAAGGCTAAGACTTTATTTCACCTCAACGCTTGTCAAACACAAGGCTACACTATCAAAAATGACCGAAAATTAAGCTAGATAGTATGACTTAAATTTCAGGCTCAACTGAACTTACGCAGCTTTAGCGTAAGCAGGAGCGAATTTAACGTTGTTTGCGTTTAATTTTATTTGGGCTTTTTACGCTTTGCCCAAAGCGACATGCCATCTAAGCAGACTTACTCCTGTCGAAGCCAAGTCGCTCCCTTATTTAGAAATAATATTTGGAACATTAACAATTAAAGGATTAAAAACCGCTAAAACAGAATCATCATTTTCATATGAACGACAATATTTTTCAAACTGATCGCTCATCAAAAGCATCCAATCCGTAAATTCATCACTAGCAGGTCCGTTAAAGCGATTTGCTTGCACCATCATCTCTTCACAAAATACACAAAAATCAGTCACTTCTTCAAGATTTAAACGTCTTGCTGCCCAAGCGGTATTGTGTGCTAAAGTTTCAAGCTCTTTTATAGCTTCTTTATAACGCACACTATCGCTTCCAAGCTTGATGATTAAAGGTTCAAACCTATCGCACATGGTTCTAAAAAATTGTAAAAATTTTTCTATATCGTCAATTTCATAATCTAATTCTAATTTTGTTAAAATTCCCATTTTTAAACCATAATCATTAAAGTTTAATGTAAATTCTAGCAAATTTTAGCTAAAATCTTATTTTAATTTTTCCAAAATATAAGCAAAGATATGGATAGAATAGTAGAAATAGAAAAATACTCCTTTGATGAAACTTACGAAACTTCGTTGCGTCCTTCAAATTTTGATGGTTATATAGGTCAAGAAAGCATTAAAAAAAATTTAAATGTCTTTATAGCTGCAGCTAAAAAACGCAATGAATGTTTAGATCATATACTTTTTAGCGGTCCTGCAGGACTTGGAAAAACAACACTAGCTAATATCATCTCCTATGAAATGGGTGCAAATATCAAAACAACCGCCGCTCCTATGATAGAAAAAAGCGGGGATTTAGCCGCTATTTTAACCAATCTTAGTGAAGGAGATATACTTTTTATTGATGAAATTCATCGCTTAAGCCCTGCTATCGAAGAAGTGCTTTACCCTGCAATGGAGGATTACCGCCTTGATATTATCATAGGTAGTGGTCCAGCCGCCCAAACCATAAAAATCGATTTGCCAAAATTTACTCTTATAGGAGCTACAACGCGTGCAGGTATGCTTAGTAATCCTTTGCGAGATCGTTTTGGTATGCAATTTAGATTAGAATTTTACAAAGATAGCGAACTTGCTCTCATCTTGCAAAAAGCAGCTTTAAAACTTAATAAAACTTGCGAAGAAAAAGCCGCACTTGAGATCGCTAAAAGAAGTCGTTCAACCCCTAGAATAGCTCTAAGGCTTTTAAAAAGGGTAAGAGATTTTGCTGATGTTAATGATGAAGAGATTATCACAGAAAAAAGGGCTAATGAGGCCTTAAATTCTTTAGGAGTGAATGAGCTTGGTTTTGATGCGATGGATTTAAGATATCTTGAACTTTTAACTGCTGCTAAACAAAAACCTATCGGACTTGCAAGCATTGCTGCGGCTTTAAGCGAAGATGAAAATACCATAGAAGATGTAATCGAACCTTATTTACTAGCTAATGGCTATATAGAACGCACTGCAAAAGGGCGTATAGCTAGTACAAAAAGCTATAGTGCTTTAAAATTAAACTATGAAAAAACTTTATTTGAGGAGTAAATTTTGCAAAATGGAAAATTCTTTCTTATAAGCTTTATTTTAGTTATTTTATTTCTTTTGCTTTATCTTTTTAAAGGTTTTTTACTTGTAATTATCATAGCTAGTTTAATGGCGGTAGCTACCTCAAATATCAATGCGAAATTTTTAAATCTTACTAAAGGGCATAAATTTTTAGCTTCCATTCTTACAACAACTTGTATGGTTTTGCTTTTCTTTGCACCTTTTGTTTATGCTATGATAGAACTTGCCAAAGCTTTAAAAAATTTTGATATTAATTTAGTCACACAAACACTTGATTATGTCAAAAACTATCAATTTACCTTGCCTGAAAGCTTTAATTTTTTAGAACCTAAAATCAAAGAATTTTTAGCTTCTATAGATTTAAATAGCATTTCTAAACAAATTCTAAGTTATGCTTCAAGTTTTACAAAATCAGGAGCTAAATTTCTTATAGATATGGTTTTAATTTGCGTATTTTATTTCTTTGCAAATCTATATGGAACAGAACTTGTTATCTATCTTAAATCCATCATTCCCATTGATAAAAAAGAACTCGATGATGTTTTAAGCGAAGTGGGTAATGTTATGGCTGTTGTGCTTTACTCTATGGTAATTGTAGCAATATTTCAAGGTGCACTTTTTGGTTTAATTACAATGTTTTATGGTTATGATGGAATTTTAATGGGAGTAATTTTTGCTGTAAGTTCTCTCATACCTGCTATAGGAGGAGCTTTAATTTATGTGCCTGTAAGTCTTTATGAATTTGCCTCAAACAATCTTAACTCAGCTCTTGTTATTTTTATTTATTCTGTAATTGTAATTTCTTTTATAGCAGATACTTTAATCAAACCTTTAATCATCAAATGGATCAACAAAAAACTTGTAAAAACTCCAACCAAAATCAACGAACTTTTAATTTTCTTGGCTATGATAGCAGGAATTTCTACCTTTGGTTTTTGGGGTATTATACTAGGTCCTGCGATTTTAACCTTTTTTGTATCAACTTTAAGAATGTATGTGATTTTAAAAGATAAGAATTTAATTTAACTTGCCTTAAAAAAGGCAAGTTTTATGTTCTAGGCTTTTGGACCTATCATTTTAGTAGGATCAACAAATTTATTGAAATCTTCTTCGCTAACCAAACCAAGCTCCATTGCGCTTTCTTTTAAAGAAATACCTTTTTTATGGGCATTTTTGGCTACTTTAGCAGCGTTTTCATAACCTATGTGTGGATTTAGAGCGGTAACTAGCATTAAAGAATTATGAAGATTATGATCGATTTTTGCACGATTTGGTTCTATGCCTACAGCACAATGGATATTGAATGAATGCATAGAATCAGCCAACAAATCAAGACTTTGCAAGAAATTATAAATAATCACAGGCTTAAACACATTAAGCTCAAAATTTCCTTGACTTGCTGCAAATCCAATAGCTGCATCATTTCCCATCACTTGTACAGCAACCATAGTAATAGCTTCGCACTGGGTAGGATTTACCTTACCTGGCATAATCGAACTTCCTGGCTCATTTTCAGGGATGATAAGCTCACCAAGACCGCATCTTGGGCCTGAAGCTAACCATCTTATATCATTTGCAATTTTCATTAAATTTGCAGCCAAACCCTTCATTGCTCCATGAGTGAAATTGATCGCATCATGACTTGTTAAAGCATGAAATTTATTTGGACTTGAAACAAATTTCGTACCTATAAGTTGAGTTAGTTCTTCACTTACTTTTTGGCTTAATTCTGGATGCGCATTAAGCCCTGTTCCTACTGCGGTTCCTCCTATAGCAAGTTCTCTTAAAGTTGGTAAAGAAGCGATGATTTGCTCTTTTGAATGCAAAAGCATAGAAAGATATCCACTAAATTCTTGTGCTAGAGTAAGTGGCGTAGCATCTTGTAAATGCGTGCGTCCTATCTTGATAATACCATCAAATTCTTTTACTTTTTTTTCAAAAGTTGCAATAAGCTCATCAAGCGCAGGGATGAGCTTTTTCTCTACTTGCTCAACCGCAACAATACTCATAGCAGTTGGAAAAGTATCATTTGAACTTTGACTCATATTAACATGATCATTTGGATGTACAAGCTTTTCTTTTCGAAAATCTCCGCCCATGATTTCAGTGGCACGATTTGCAATAACTTCATTCATATTCATATTGCTTTGCGTACCTGAACCTGTTTGCCAAATCGCAAGTGGAAAATTATCATCAAATTTACCTGCGATAATCTCATCACAAGCTTGAACTATAGCATTTTTTTTAGCATCATCAAGTTTGCCAAGTTTGTTATTGACTAAAGCTAAAGATTTTTTAAGATTTGCAAAAGCATAGATTAAAACCTTTGGCATTTTCTCACAACCGATTTTGAAATTTTCAAAACTTCTTTCAGTTTGAGCTCCCCAATATTTGTCATTTGGGACCTTAACTTCACCCATGGTATCATGTTCAACTCTGTATTCCATAGTGTTTCCTTTCTAGAAATATTGTTAGAATTATTTAAGCAAAAATAAGCATAAAATTAGCTTATAATTTAAAATTTATTTATAATTTTTGAAGTATTTGAAAGTTATGTGCAGTTTCTTTAAACTGCACGGATTATTCCACTGTTACGCTTTTAGCCAAATTTCTTGGCATATCCACATCATTACCAAGTCTTATAGAAATTTCCATTGCTAAAAGTTGAGTAATTACCATCATTTCAAAAAATTCACACATATAATGATCTTGCTCATTGGTTTTTATAAAATCATCACTCAAATCAAATTCTAAAGGCGAAATGCTAAGCACTGTAGAATCCCTAGCAATAAGCTCTTCAACATTTGATTTTGTTTTTTCATAAAGCATATGCTTTGGCATTAAAGCTATAGTATAAAGTTTAGAATCAGCCAGAGCAATAGGGCCATGTTTCATCTCTCCTGCAGGATAACCCTCAGCGTGAAGATAAGATAATTCTTTAAGTTTTAAAGCTCCTTCTAAGGCCAAAGGATAAAACACATCTCTACCTATAAAGAAAAAGCCATGTCCATCTAAATAACGCTTGGATAAACGATGAATTTTTTCATGTAAAGCCTGTTTTACACTCACACAATTTGGAGTATGTAAAAGCGCTTTAATTTCAGCAGAAACATTTAAATTTCTTTTTTGTGCCATAAAAATAGCAAGCATCCAAAGTGTTAAAACCTGAGTGGCAAAAGCTTTAGTTGAAGCAACTCCTTTTTCTATGCCCGCACGAGTTAAAAGGCTTAGATGTGCTAAACGCACTATATTAGAATTATCCACATTACAAATTGCAAAAGTCTTAGCACCCTGCTCTTTTGCAATCTTTAAAGCCTCTAAAGTGTCTGCTGTTTCTCCACTTTGAGAAATAACGATAAATAAAGAATCTTTTTTTATAATTGCTTCACGGTAGCGAAATTCACTTGCAATTTCTACTTTAGCTTTAACTTTAGCAATTCTTTCAAACAAATAAGCACTTGCCATTGCAGCATGATAGCTTGTTCCACAAGCACAAAGCGTGATTTCATCTACTTGACTTAAATCTTCATTGTTTAGCTCATCAAAAACGACTTCATCGCCTTGAATACGTCCCATTAAAACTTCACTCATCACGCGACTTTGTTCATAAATTTCTTTTTCCATAAAAAAGCGAAAGCCGTCTTTTTTTGCATAAGCCTTATCGCCTGAAAACTTAGAAAAACAAAGTGATTTTAAAACATCATTTTCATAAACGACAAGCTCATCTTTACTCGCGTATCCCAAGCTTAAATCTTCAAGATACATTACCTCATCACAACTTCCTATCAAAGGTGCATCACCTGAAGAAAAATACCATTCTTTATTTGCATTTTTACCGATAATCAAAGGAGCAGCATTTTTTGCAAAATACACATGATGGGGATCTTTTTTTGTTACTAACAAAGTAGCAAAAGCACCGCGAAGTTCTTTGATGGTTTTTTGCCAAGCTTCAAAAACTCCCAAATTTCTTGCATAAAATTCAAAAAGCTGGACAATAACTTCAGTATCTGTTTGGCTTAAAAAACTCACGCCTTCTTTTTCAAGTTTATCTTTGATTTCTTTATAATTTTCTATAATACCATTGTGAATCACGCAAGAATACTGTCCTAAATGAGGATGTGCGTTGATTTCAGTAGGCTTACCATGAGTTGCCCATCTTGTATGACCTATAGCAAAACCATAACCTTGACTTTCAAAATCCATGCATTTATTCGCCAAATTTTCAAGTTTTCCTACAGCTTTAAAAAAACTAAGCTCTCCTTCTTGCATCACTGCCATACCCGCACTATCATAGCCACGATATTCTAATTCTTTAAGTCCATTTAGTATAATTTGTTTTTTTTCATTATTTCCTATATAGCCTACAATTCCACACATTTTTTACTCACTTATTAATAAATTAACTAACTTTTGCTCGCTATGTTCTAATTTTTCATTCTTTTGAAAAATAAAAATATTACGCGTCCTTTGTCTTATGGTTTGAATTTTTGCTGCACATAAAACAAGTTCAAGTTCATTAAAAACATTCATCAAATACGCCATTAAACCTTGCTGATCTTTGGTATTAAGACCTAATTTGGCATACATTTTAGAATAGTTTAAGTCTAATTTTAACTCATCTTTTTTAATGACTGGCTTTTTAATTTTTTTCAAATTAAAACCAGAAAGATTTGAATTTAAAAGCTCGCAAAGTTTTAGTTTTTGCTCATCGCTGATAATATTATCATATTCAAATCTTAAATAAATTTTATCATCAAAAAGTTCAAAAAAATTCATGAAAATAAGATTTAAATTTGTTAAAGAACTTAAAATAATGGCAATATTAAAATGAAGTGGTGCAACAATTTGCAAACTAAGATTTGTTTCATTACTAAACCAAAATTTAAAATCATTTTCTTTGGCTAATTTAGAAATCATAACAATATCTTCAAAAGTATTTTTTATAATAAAAAGATTTGATTTGATATGTATGATTTTATCTTGCAAAATTTCATCTTGCTCTAAAAAAATCTTACTTCTTTTAAGTGTTAATTCTTTTTTTACTCTTCTTGCGCTTTCTTCAAGTAGATTTTCATCTTCAAAACCTTGTTTTGCATTTTCTAAAAGTTTATCAAGAACTCTAAAATAAAAAGCATTGTAATTTAAAGCCTTAGCCTTTAGCCAAGTTAAAGTGTATAAAAGCTCTAAATTTTTTAAATTTTCTAGTTTAGAAACCAAGCTACTTACAACAATAGGATTATATATATCTTCTTTTTCTACAAGATCTTTTAAGGCATTATTGTTTTTAAATATTTTAAGACCCCATTCTAAAATTTCATTCTTTAAATCAAATTTGGAGCAATACGCTCTATATATGCCTGCTAAAGAAATTTCATTTTCACTTTCTATAGCGCTTAAAAGTATCACAAGCTTTAAAATCATTTTTTCATCGGTTTTAAGTTTTTGGAGTATCTCAAGCTCATCTTCGTATTTTTCAAATTCACTTAACATAAGAAAAACTTGCTCATCAAAACTATAATTTCCTTCTTCATCACTTAAAAAACGAACTGTCCAAAAAGGCTTGCATAAATCTTTTAAAATTCCACTATCAAGCAAAAGCTTTAAAACACAAAAACTATGCCTTTTATAAAAAATTTTCTCAAAAAGCATTAAAGCTTTTTCTATATCTTTTTTACCGTATTTCAATCTTCTTAGGGCAAAAACCAAGTTAAGATCGAAAATAACCTGTTTATCTTCAAGTTTTAATAAGTATTCTAAAACTTCCACAAGAGTTTTAAATTTATATTCTTGTTTAAGAGTATGATTTAATCCATCTTGAATTTGCTTTGCTAAAAAGTGTGTATAAAAACCTATAGTATGCATACTTTGCAAAGCCTTTTGAACCAACAACTCATTTGCTCCAAAATGTTTTTTAGCTTTTTTATACATTAATTCACTCAAGTCATGAACATTAATAAGTAAAAACTCATCCTCATCTTTAGCACTTAATAAATTCATCGCTGATTTTAAAGAAAGTAAAAAGTCTCCAGCTAAACGTAACTCGCTTAAATTTTTTTCATCTATAAAATTTAAAGCATAATTTTTTGGAGAAGTCTTAAAAAGAACAAGCAAACCCTCTAAGGATCTTAAATGATTTAATCCGCCAAAATCTTTTAAGATATTAAATTCTTGCTTTATAAATGGAATATCAAATTCTTTAAAATTTTCTAGCAAAAGCTTGGCAAAATCATTTTTATTTTCTTTTAAAATACTCTCAAATTTTGTCTTAATCCCTTTAAATAAAATCCTAGAACCACATATGAAACGAGTTTGTATTATAGAAGTCTTAAGCTCATTGCTAGCATTATAAAGTCCATTAAATTCTAAGACAACCGAATTAATTTGCAAATGCGCATCATTTAAAATTTCAATAAAAGCCTTAATCATAGGTTTTAAATGAAAAGCCTTAATATCTTTATAAACAAAAATCAAAGAAATACTTTCATTAAAACAAAGACTATTGTTTGCATATGCTTTGCTTGCTAAAACACAAAAAGGGATATTATCACTTGGAGGTGAAAAATCATCAAAATAATCTTTAAGAACTATATCATAAGCTTTTTTTATGAAATTATCCATATTTTTAGAATGATATAAGCTAAACGCCCCTTGCTTAAGAAAAAATTTTCTACAACTTTGGGTATAGGAACTAAGATTTTTTTTAAAAATTTCTAATTCTTTATTTAACAAAATTTCCACTCTCTTTAAATTTTAATATTTTAATAATAATCTTAACAAAAATATCTTTTATTTTGGCTTTTTCTATAAACTCTTTTTCAGTAAGCAAAAATTATAATGCTTTATTTAAAAACAGCAAAAGAGTAAAATTAAAATGAAAAATTTAATTACCAAACTAGAAAATGAAGAAAGATTAAACCAAAAAGAAGCCAATGCACTTTGGGATTTAGATCTTTTTACCCTAGGCAAATACGCTCACAAAAAACGCACTAAACTTCATGGAAAAAAAGTCTATTTTAATATCAATCGTCATATCAATCCAACTAATATCTGTGCAGATACCTGTAAATTTTGTGCCTTTTCAGCACACCGAAAAAATCCTAATCCTTATTTGATGACTCATGAAGAAATCATGAAAATTGTTGATGAAACCGTAAAACGAGAAACTAAAGAAGTGCATATCGTTTCAGCTCACAACAAAGATACAACTTGGCAGTGGTATTTAGAAATTTTTAAAATGATAAAAGAAAAATATCCCAATCTTCATGTAAAAGCTATGACTGCTGCTGAGATTGATTTTTTACATCGCCGTTTTAAAATGAGCTATGAAGAAGTGATAGAAAAAATGCTTGAATACGGCGTTGATTCTATGCCTGGGGGTGGAGCTGAAATTTTTGATGAAGAAGTGCGTAAGAAAATTTGTCATGGAAAAGTTAGCAGTGAAAATTGGCTTAAAATTCATAAACTTTGGCATGAAAAAGGCAAGCAAAGTAATGCTACCATGCTTTTTGGGCATATAGAAGAAAGACATCACAGGATCGATCATATGTTAAGACTGCGTGATCTTCAAGATCAAACCGGTGGATTTAATGCTTTTATCCCTCTAGTTTGGCAAAGGGATAATAGCTTTATACAAACTGATAAAATCATGGATAGTGAAGAAATTTTAAAAACCATTGCCATTGCTCGTTTAGTGCTTGATAATATTAAAAATATCAAAGCTTACTGGGCAACAATGACTTTAAATTTAGCCATGGTAGCACAAGAATTTGGAGCTAATGATTTAGACGGTACCATAGAAAAAGAAAGCATACAGAGTGCAGGTGGTGCAAAATCTGCTAAAGGCACAAGTTTAAAAACTTTTATCGATATGATAAAAACTTCAAATCTTATTCCTGTAGAACGCGATAGTTTATATAACGAGCTAAAAACCTACTAAGGAGAAAAAATGGACTTTTTTAAACTCAAAGAAAACAATACGAGTTTTAAAGCCGAAGTTATAGCAGGGCTTACTACTTTTTTGGCTATGGTTTACATTATCCCTGTAAATTCTAGCATAGTAGGAAATACAGGAATGCCTATAGAAGCTTTAATCACCGCAACAGCTTTAATCACCATAGTTGCAAGTGCTTTTAATGCTTTTTTTGCCAATACTCCTGTAGCTATGAGTGTTGGAATGGGTTTAAATGCTTATTTTACCTTTGCAGTTTGTTTAGGTCAAAACATAGCTTGGCAAAGCGCCTTAGGAGCTGTTTTTATTTCAAGTATTATTTTTCTCATACTTTCTTTTACGCATTTTCGCCTTTGGGTAATCCGCAATATCCCAAAAGATTTACGTCTTGCAATTTGTGCGGGCATAGGTTGCTTTATTGCATTTTTAGGCTTAAGTCAAATGGGTGTGATAATGCATAATAAAGATACTTTAGTCAGCATAGGAAATTTCAAAAGCCCCCATGTGTTTTTTGGAATTTTTACCCTAGCTTTAATCATCTTTTTTTGGGCTATAAAACTTCGCGGAGCTTTTATTTTGGGGGTATTAGCAAGCTCTATTATCGCTTGGATTTTTCATTTAGATAATGCAAGTTTTCCTGTGCAAATCTTTTCTTTGCCAAATTTTAGCATGGAAAATGGTTTAGGAGCCATCTTTTTACAACTTGATATCAAAAGTGCCTTAAATATTACTATGATACCTATAATTCTTACTTTTTTTATCACTCAACTTTTTGATAGTATAGGAACTATCACAGGTGTGGGTGAAAGAGGAAAGATTTTTGATGATCCCAAAAATGGAGAAAAAAAACTAAGCAAAACCTTAATGGCAGATGCAACAGGATCAGCCTTAGGAGCTATGACAGGTACTTCTACAGTTACTGCTTTTGTAGAAAGCACTACAGGGGTTGAAAGCGGAGGAAGAACGGGGCTTGCAGCTTTAGTTGTAGCTATTTGTTTTGCTTTTACACTTTTTTTACTGCCACTTTTTAAAGCCATTCCTGCAAACGCAATATACCCCGTACTTGTAATGGTTGGAATTTTAATGTTTATGGAAGTTAAAAATATAGATTTTAAAGATAGTGCTATAGCTGTAGCAAGCTTTTTTACTATTATCATGATGCCTTTTACTTACTCCATTACCACAGGTTTTGCTTTTGGTTTTCTTTCTTATTTGCTTGTAAGAATTTTTAAACGCGAATGGGATAAAATCAATCTTGGTATTATAGTTTTAAGTTTATTATCTTTGGGTAATTTTTTACTTATAGCACTACATTAAATTAAGGATATATAATGATATTTTACTCCTATGAAGAATTTAAAGAAGATGTAAAAATTCTTGCTAAAGAAATTAAAAAAGATTTTAACCCTGATGCACTTTTAGCTATAGCAAGAGGAGGAATGAGTTTAGGACACTCTTTAGCAGTGGCTTTAAAAACACGTCAGCTTTTTGCTTTAAACTCAATTCATTACGATGATACAAAAAAACTTGATACTATTGAAATTTTTAACATTCCTGATTTAAGCAAGCACAAAAAAATTCTACTCATTGATGATATAGTAGATAGTGGAGAAAGTTTAGTAGAAATAAAAAAAGTTTTGCTTGAAAAATTTCCTCATATAGAACTTAAAATTGCAACCATTTTTTACAAAAAAACTGCTCTTTTGGAGCCTGATTTTAAAGCAAAAGAAGCTACTGAATGGGTGGATTTTTACTGGGATATAAATCTTGATTAAAAATTTGCTATAATTTTACTTTTAAAATTTTTAGGAGTTTTTGCTTGAGAATAAAATTTATATCTTTTATTTTAATTTTTTTTACTATTTTTGCTTTTGCTAAAGAACAAAATTTAGATGATTTTGAACAAGAATACCAAAACTATCAAGTAAACGATCCGCTTTCAGGATATAACAAAGCTATGACAAGCTTTAATGTGGCTTTGTATGATTATGGTTTGCGTCCCGTTCTTAAGGGCTATAACGCCATCACCCCTGAATTTATAAGATTAGGGGCAAGAAATTTCTTTGATAATTTACTTGCTCCTTTGCGTTTTGTAGGCAATGTTTTGCAGTTTAAATTTGAAGAAGCTGGAGAAGAATTTAAAAGATTTACTGCCAATACCATTATGGGCTTTGGTGGACTTATGGATGTGGCATCAAAAATGGGTCTTAAAAAACATCCCGCGGACTTAGGAACCGTTTTGGCTCACTGGGGCGTAGGAAGCGGTTTTCATATTGTCTTACCTATACTTGGCCCTAGTAATCTTAGAGACACTCTTACTTTACCTGCAACTTGGTATGCAAGTTTTACCGCTTACATTGATCCTACTTGGGCAAGTATAGCTATAAGTGCTTATGGATTTGGTAATGAACTTAGTTTTAGACTTGATGAAATTGATGAAATTTATCACAACACGCCTAATTTATATCCATTCTTGCGGGATGCTTACGAGCAAAGACGCAATGAACTTAGCAAATAAAGGAAAATAATGAAAAAAATATTTCTAATCTTGGCTTTATTTTTTAATGCTTTTGCCTTACAACTAGATGAAATTTCTAGTACTATGCAAAAAAACATTGATGCAAGCTTAAAACTTTTACAAGATAGCAAAGAAGATAAAAAACAAGCTGCTGATGGAATTTTTAAACTTTTTGATAGTATAATAGATTATAAACTCATGGCAAAACTCAGTCTTTCGAAAAATTATTCTAAATTAAATCCAAAAGAACAAGAAAAATTTACCACAGCCTTTGAAGCAAGTCTTAAAAAAAGTTTTACCGATAAACTCAGTCTTTATAAAGATCAAGTTTTAAAGGTCAAAAATGGTGAGTTAAAAAATGAAAAACGCTATTTTTTAACCACTTCTATGGTAGTAGATGGGGAAGAAAAAAATATCATTTTCAAATTTTACAATGATAATAACAACTGGCTTATTTATGATGTAGATGTTTTAGGTGTGAGTATAGTACAAACTTATAGATCGCAATTTGGAGATATTTTAGCCAACCAAGGCTTTGATGCCCTACTTCAAAAACTTGAAAGTATTGTCATAGAATAATGTTTGCAAAGCTTTTAAAGTTTTTTATTTCTCGTCCAAAAAGTACTTTTTTTGGAACCTTATTTATATGCCTGTTTTTAAGCTTTTTTGCTTTTAAGCTTAGCGTAGATGCAAGTGCTGAAAGTTTGCTTTTAGAAGATGATGCAGATTTAAAAACTTTTAGAGAAATTTCAAAACATTATAAAAGTGATAATTTTTTACTTTTAGCCTTTAAACCCTATGATGAAAAACCTTTTTCAAATGAAAATTTAGCCAAATTAAAAAAACTTCATGAAGAATTAGAAAAAGCCCCTTTAGTAGAACGCGTTTTTAGTATCATCAATGCCCCTTTGCTTCAAAGTTCAAAAAATACGGATTTAAAAGAACTTTTAAAAAATATCCCAAACATAGAAAGCCAAGATATAAACCGCACAAAAGCCCAAAATGAAATTTTAAATAGTCCCTTTTATAAAAATAATATCATCTCAAAAGATGGAAAAGTAACAGGGCTTATTATTTACTTAAAGCCTGATACAGTTTATAATGATCTTGTAGAAAAACGCGATCTTGCTACCAATGAAAAAGAAAAAGATCGAATTCGTCTTGCCATAAAAGAACATCAAGACAAGCAAAAAGTTATCACGAAACAAAGTCTAGATACTATTAAAAGCATAGTTCGAAATTATGAAAAAAATAAAGATACGCTCTACCTTGGTGGCGTAAGCATGATCGCTGATGATATGATAGCTTATATAAAATCTGATCTTGTGCTTTATGGTGTTTCTCTTGTATTTTTACTGGGATTTGCACTTTATTATTTTTTCCGTTCATGGCGTTTTGTTTTTTTACCTCTTTTTATTTGTTTTATAAGCTTAAGTGCGGCTAGTGGAGTTTTTGCACTTTTAAATTTTCAAATCACGGTTATTTCATCAAATTACGTTGCTTTAGTTTTAATTATCACCTTAAGTGTAGTTGTTCATTTGATCACGCATTTTATCGAAAGCACCCAAAATCATCCCAAAGCTAAAGTTGAGCGCATAGTGCTTGAAACCTTACTAGCCAAAGCAAATCCTAGCCTTTATGCCATTGTTACAACGATGATAGGATTTTTTTCTTTAATCCTATCAAATATCGAACCTATCATAAAACTTGGTATTATGATGAGTATAGGTATAGGTTTAGCTCTTATCTTTAGTTATTTATTTTTAGCAAGTATCTTGGTTCTTTTAAAACCAAAAAATTATCATAAAAAAGAGTTTAAATTTAATCTTTTAGCCTTTTGTGCTAAAACCGCTCTTGATCCTAAAAAGCGTCGCATGATTTATGGAATTTCAGTTCTTGCTATAATCTTAGCTTTAATAGGCATTTCAAAACTCAGAGTTGAAAATTCTTTTGTCAATTATTTCAAAGATGGTAGCGAAATCAAAAAAGGACTTTTGGTTATTGATAAAAATCTAGGTGGAACCTTGCCTTTAGAAGTGATTATTCGTTTTCCAAATAATAAAAACGATCAAAATATAAGCGATGCACTTGATAGTTTTGAAAGTGAATTTGAAAATTTAGCCACACAAGAAACTTATTGGTTTGACTCTAAAAAAACACGCATTGCAAAAAAAGTTCATGAATTTTTAGAAAACAAAGAATTTGTAGGTTCGGTTTTAAGTCTTAATAGTCTTTTAACCCTAGGGAAAAATATCAACGATGGAAAAGAGTTAGATGATTTTGCCCTTGCATTTTTAAATGAGAATTTACCTGCTAAATTTAAACAAGACTTGCTTTCGCCTTTTGTAAGTATAGAAAATAACGAGTTAAGATTTAGTATGCGTATTGTTGACTCTGATCCGAATTTAAGACGTAATGAGTTTTTAATAGATCTTAAAAAACAGCTCAACGAGCTTGTAAAAAACGATGGAGTAGAAGTACAAATCACAGGTATAATGGTGCTTTATAATAATATGCTTCAAAGTCTTTTTTCATCGCAATTTGATACTCTTATATTTGTAATTTTAACTATTTTTATACTTTTTATCATTGTTTTTAGAGATTTAAAATTTTCAGTTGCAGCCATATTAGTAAATGTTATTCCTTTAAGCGTGGTTTTTGCTCTTATGGGGCTTTTAGGTATTCCTTTGGATATGATGAGTATTACTATAGCTGCTATTGCTATAGGTATAGGCGTTGATGATGCCCTGCACTATATTTATCGTTTTGGGGAAGAAATTAAAAACAAAAGCCTAGAAGAAGCCATTATGATTTCTCACCTTAGTATAGGTTCGGCACTTTATTATACCACCATTAGCATAGTTTTAGGTTTTAGTGTTATGATGAGTAGCAATTTTATTCCAACAATTTATTTTGGAATTTTAACCGTTTTTGTAATGATTTTGCTTTTAAGTGGAAGTTTGTTCTTATTACCAAGCTTTTTAATCACTATTTATTCTAAGAAAACCAAGTTTCCAAACCAACATAAAGAGCATATATTAAAACAATAATAGCTATATATTTTAAAAAATTTTTCATTTTTATCCTTTATTTAAAATCTTTAAAATGATTTTTGCAAGCTCTAAAGCTTTAAAACGATGAGAGATATTATTCTTCTCATCCACGCTAAGTTGGGCTAAGGTTTTATCAAAACCCTTTGGAATAAAAAGGCTATCATAACCAAAACCATTTTCACCTTTTTCTGTATCTATTACTTTTCCATGCATGGTTCCATGCGTACTAAATTCCCCCATCAAACCTACCATAGCAATAGCAGCAACATAATGTGCCCTGCTTTGTTTAAAACCTTTTTTTATCATTTCATTGACAAGTTTATCACGGTTACTTTTATCATCGCCCTTACCGCTAAATCGAGCAGAATAAATTCCTGGATTTCCTTCTAAAATATCTACGCAAATGCCGCTATCATCACTTAAAGCGATAAAATCTTTTTTTTGCTTTTCATCCAAAGTATTAAAAACCGCTCTTGCTTTAATCAAAGCATTTTCTTTAAAAGTTTTTCCATTTTCTTCAATCTCAAAAGGCGTTAAAACTTCATCAAAAGCATAAATTTCAAAATCTTTTAAAATTTCTTTAAGTTCTAAAACCTTATGCTTATTGCTCGTAGCTAAGATAATCTTCATAACAAAAGCTCCAAAATAATATCAAAAACAAAAATATGATTTTATAAAATTTATCCTTGTGCGTAGCTTTTAAATATCAAATGATAAAACGATGTTAATCAACGCTTAATCCATTTCATAGTAAAATTATCCTAATTTAAATTTCAAATTTAATAGGAAATTGATAATGCTAAATAATGTCTTACCCTTATCTTTCATAGTTGGAACAAGATTTTTTGGGCTTTTTATAGTTTTGCCAGTTTTAAGTCTTTATGCTTTAAAACTTGAAGGTGCTAATGAATTTTTAGTGGGACTTTTAGTTGGTGTTTATGCCTTAACCCAAATGATTTTACAAATGCCTTTTGGGATTTTAAGTGATAAAATTGGTCGTAAAAAAACCATGCTCATTGGACTGATTATTTTTATAATAGGCTCTTTAATCTGCTCTTTTGCGGAAAATATCTACATCATGCTTTTAGGAAGAATGCTCCAAGGCGCAGGAGCTATTGGAGCTGTGGCTACAGCAATGATAAGTGATTTTATCACAGAAGAAAATCGTGGTAAAGCCATGGCGGTAATGGGTTCTTTTATAGGACTTAGTTTTGCAGCTTCTATGGTGATCTCTCCTTTAATGAGTGCAAAATGGGGTTTATCTAGCCTTTTTGATCTTAGTGCAGCTTTGTCTCTTTTATGTATAATTTTACTTTATACCGTTGTACCTAAAGAAAATAAAATCACTCATGAAAATGAAAAAACTCCTTTTTTCCATCTTATTAAACAAAAAAATTTAGCCCTTATGAATCTTACTAATTTCATGCAAAAAATGCTTATGAGTATAGCATTTTTAAGTATTCCTATTATTCTAGTAAAACATTTAGGCTTTGCTTCTGATAAACTTTGGATTGTTTATAGCGCTTCTATGGTAGCAGGTTTTATCGCTATGGGCTTTGCTGGAAGTTTAGGTGAAAAAAGAGGTTTAGCTAAACAAATTTTACTCTTAGGAATTGTTTTTTTCATACTTTCTTATCTTTTTTTTGCTTTTAGTAATTCTATGGATTTTTTTATCATAGCAGTTGTGATTTTTTTTATAGGTTTTAATTTACACGAACCTATTATGCAAAGTTGTGCATCAAAATTTTGTAAAGTTCATGAAAAAGGCGCAGCATTAGGATTGTTTAATGCTTTTGGATATGGTGGAAGTTTTATAGGTGGTATTATCGGAGGGATATTTTTACATCTAGATGCCTTAAATCTTTTGGCTATTATTTTAGTAATTTTAGCCCTAATTTGGCTTGTGGCATTATTTTTCTTAAAAAATCCAGCTGATTTTAAAAACCTTTATCTACCTTTAGACACACCTTTAAATTTTAGTAGTTTTAGTGAAAATTTAGGGGTTGTAGATATTTATAAAAACTCTAAAAATCTTGTTGTTAAATTTGATAGCAAACTTACAAATAAAAAAGAATTAGAAGAAAAATTATGAAAAAAATATTATTTTTATTCTGTTCTTTTTTTCTAGCTTTTGCAAAACCAAGTCTAGAGATACCCAAGCTCTCAAAACAAGCAAAACAAAACTTTATTTTAGAAAATGTCAAATTTAATTATAATGACACAATATATAAAATTTTTATAGCTAAAAACAAGAATGAAAACTTAAATTATAAATATAAAATCATTTATTTACTCGATGGAAATGCTTTTTTTCCTCTTTTTTAAATCTTTTCAACACTCCTGTCAAAGAAAATCTTTTAATTATTGGAATAGGTTATGATAATAATTTAGCTTTTGACACACAAAAACGCACTAAAGATTATACGCCTACAACAAATTTAAATAAACAAGGTGGAGGTAGTAAAGAATTTAGAAATTTTTTAATAACCCAACTCATCCCTTATATCAACAAAATGTATCCTATTGATTTTAGCCATCGAATTCTCTTTGGACATTCTTTTGGAGGACTTTTTGCCATTGATACACTTCTTTATGATAGTAAGATTTTTAGTCATTATTTTATTATTTCTCCTTCTTTATGGTGGGATAATAGTGAGTTTTTACCTAACATCATAAAATTACAAACTTGCCCTAAAATTTACATCGGATTAGGTTCATTGGAAACAAATTCAAGTATTATCAAAGGTGTAGCTAAGCTCAATGCTCAAAAACTTAGCGAAAAAATATCCAAAGAAACTAATTGTAAAACTCATTTTAAACTTTTTAAAAATGAAACTCATGGAAGTGTCATATCTAAAGCTATGCCGTGGATGAAAAAGTTTCTTGATCTTAATTAATCATTGCTTTTATCATCACTTTTGCCTTGCAATCTGCACAGCAATAAAGTGTTTTGATTTTATTTTCATCATTACCAAATTTAGGCTTCATTAAATTGGCTATTTTTTCTACAGCTTTTTTGGTGGCAAATTCTTTACCACATTCTATACAGGCAAAAAGCTCATCTTTTGCCATGGTTTGATATTCAAAATAAGAAGCTCTAAACTCCATTCCACTACGAACTAATTTTAAAGTATCTTTTTCGGCACAACTTAACTCACAATACCCACAAGTCGTACAAAGAGAAGCATTAAATTTCAAAGCATTTTCTTGTTTATCAGCGATTAAAGCTCCTACATTACAGGCACCCACACAAGAAAGACAAAGCGTACAGGTGTTAGGATTGATTTCTACCTTGCCATAACGCAACCATTCGCCACTTTCTATACTGCCAAAATCTTCATTTTTTATCATTTCTTGCATTCTTTTGGCAAAATTTTCTCTTGTAGTTAAGGTGTTGTTATGAAAATCATATTTTAAATCTTGTATGAATTCTTGCTCTTTTAAAACATTTTGCAATTCTTTTTCATTTTTAGCAACAAAAATAGCTTTTTTTTGAAATTTTCTTTCAAAAAAAGTATTTAAAAGTACAATAGCCTCATTGCTACCACGAGATACAAAGTCCGTATAAAAAACCAAATTTGCTCCACTATTTTGCAAAAGTGTTAAAAAATGCATAGAAGAAAGCCACTTTTCACCCTCTATCATAAAAGGTAAAACATCTTTTGGTAAAGCAAGATTTAAATTTTCTAAAGACATTTTTTTAGGAATGATTAAAATTTTTTTATCTTTATAAAACTCACAAAGGGTAAAAAAACTTTCTCTTGGCATGGGAGCATAATCAAGTGATCCACTAGGACATACACTAATACACCCTCCACAACCCAAACAATCCACTTGAGAAAATTCTAAATGCTTTTTTTCATCATCTTTTAAAATCGCCACAGTAGGACAAATTTCAGCACATTTTGCACAATGCTCACTGCGTCTTTCGTGGTATTGACACACGCTAGCATTATAGCTAATATAAGTTTTATAATGATATTTTGGACTTTTGCTTTGCAAAAACTCTAACAATACTTCAAGATTTTCAAAATTTAAAAGATTATAACATCCACTTTGTCTTGTAAAATCTTTACGCACAACGCTTAAATCCTTAGCTTTAAAAAGCAAAAAATCAAAATCTATTTCCACTTCTTCGCCTTGATTTTTAACCACAGCACAAAGTTCCCCTACACTTCCAAAAACAGCTAAAATTTCTGCACTGCTTAAAGCAATAACCTTAAATCCATGTTCTTTTAAAAACTCTACGGTTTGAGTATCACTATCTACTAAAATCAAACGATTTTTCACTTCTTTGCTTTGTTCCAAATCAAGCCCTAAGTCATAAACGCTAGCTCTTGCTTCATAAAGCGTTAAAACATTTTTACTTTGCTCTAAAATTTCATCTTGAGAATTTTTAAGATAAAAATTAATCTCAGGGGCATAAATTTGTGCTTTTTGATTTTTATCATTGCAAACTAATGCTTCTTTATCATTTGCCTGATCTAAAATTTCAATAGCATCAGGCAAAGGGATTAAAACATCATTTTTTATATAAACAAAATCTTGCATTGTCTTCCTTAATCTCTTTAAAACATCATTTTATAAATTCTATGTTAAAATAACCAAATATTTTCTTAAGGCTTAAGATGAACAAATTGAGAACTTTTCCACAGATTAACACTCTTATTGAAGATGAAAGTTTAAAATCCTATCCTTTTTATATCAAAGCATTTTTTTGTAAAAAAGTTGTCGCAAAACTAAAAGAAAATTTTTCCCAAGATGAAATTTCTAAAGATAAACTACTTTTAGAAATCAAAAAAGAAATCAAAACTTTTTACCGCAAAGATTTACAAAGTGTGATTAATGCAAGTGGAGTCGTTATACACACAAACCTTGGCAGAAGTGTAATCCATGAAGAACTTTATGAAGCGTGTAAAGATATCATTTGTAATTATTCTAATGTAGAGTTTGATTTAGAAAATGGAAAAAGAGGCTCTCGCTATGCTTTGGTGCTAGAAAAACTTAAAATGCTTTTTGAATGCGAAGATGCTTTAGTAGTCAATAACAACGCTGCGGCAGTTTTTTTAGTACTTAATTCTCTTTGTTACAATAAAGAAATCATAAGCTCAAGAGGAGAACTTGTAGAAATTGGTGGCAGTTTTCGCGTGCCTGAAGTAATAAAAGCTGCAGGTGTAAAGCTTTGCGAAGTTGGAACTAGCAACAAAACACACTTAAAAGACTATGAACAAGCTATCAGTGAAAATACCGCTCTAATTTTAAAAACCCACAAGTCTAATTTCTCTCTTATGGGTTTTCACAGTGAAGTAAATATAAAAGATCTACATGAACTAGCAAAAGAAAAAGGACTTTTGAGTTATTATGATCTAGGTTCTGGCTGGTGTGAAAATTTAAATGAAAAACTGATTAAAAATGAACCTAAAATCAAAAAACTCGTGCAAGAATGTGATATTTTAAGTTTTAGTGGAGATAAACTTTTTGGTAGTGTGCAAGCGGGCATTATACTTGGAAAAAAAGAACTCATAGAAAAGCTTAAACAAAATCAACTTTTAAGAATGCTAAGAGTGGATAAATTAACTCTATCTTTTTTAAACGAAAGCTTAAAAGCTTATTTACAAAAAGATTATGAAAAAATTATTACCTTAAAACTTTTAAATGATGACTTATCCTTTATAGAAGAAAAAGCTTTAAGAGTGCAAAAAGAATTAAAATTTCAAACCCAGCTTAAAAAAAGCAAAAGTTTAGTAGGAGGAGGCTCTATGCCTGATAAAAGTTTAGATACTTATATACTGACTTTTCAAGGAGATGCTTTAAAACTACAAACTCGATTTAGAAAAGAAAATATCATAGGACGCATTGAAAATGATGAATTTATTCTTGATTTTAGAACTATACGAGAAAATGAACTTCAAAAACTTATTCTTACAATCAATCAAATGGAAAACTTATGAAATCTGTTATTATTGGAACCGCAGGACATATTGATCATGGAAAAACTTCACTCATTAAAGCTTTAAATGGTTTTGAAGGCGATAGTTTAAAAGAAGAACAAGAAAGACAAATCACCATTAATTTAAGTTTTTCAAATCTTAAATTAAAAGATAAAAACATTTCTTTTATCGATGTTCCAGGACATAAAGATTTGGTTAAAACTATGGTAAGTGGAGCTTTTGGTTTTAGTGTTTGTTTGTTTGTTGTAGATATTAACGAGGGTTTAAAAGAACAAAGTTTAGAACATTTAGAAATTTTAAAAATTCTTGATATTAAAAATATCATTTTAGTGCTTAGCAAATGCGATCTTTGTGAAAATATAGAGCAAAAAAGTGTAGAAATTTTAGAAGAGTTAAAAAATTTAGATTATTCCATTTTAAAAGTATTTCACACCAGTATAAAAAATAATCAAGGCATAGAAGAATTAAAAAATTATCTTTATACCATAGAAAACAAAGAAAACGATGAAGAACTGATTTTTCATTATTATATCGATAGAGTTTTTTCTCTAAAAGGCATAGGAACTGTCGTTACAGGCAGTCTTAATGAAGGAAGCATCACTTTAAATGAAAAAATCATCTGTTTAGACACTCAAAAAGAACTCATTGTTAAAAATATACAAAACCACGATACTAATTTAGAGCAAATCAAAGCTTGTAACCGTGTGGCCTTAAGTTTAAATTGTGATTATAAAGAGTTAAAAAAAGGTTATTTACTAAGTAAAAAAGGTTATTTTAAAGCCTTTAAAGAATGCGATACTTTAGTTAAAGCAAAAAATTTACAAAATAGCAAAATGATTTTTTGCGTGGGTTCAAGACAAATAGAATGCAAAATAAATATATTAAAAAAACTAGAAAATGATGAATTTTTTGTGCATTTTAGTTTTGATAAAAATGTATTTTTAAGTTTTGATGAGGCTTTTATTTTATTACAAAACAATCGTGTTATAGGCGGTGGTAGGGTTTTAAATCCTTTAAGCGAACCTTTAAAAAAAGAACAAAAAAATAAATTTTTAATGTTTTTGAAAAATAAAGATTTTAAAGCGGCTTTTTCCTTCTTAAAAGACGCACACAAATATGGCTTTGGCTTGCTTTCAAGTTATCAAAGATTTAAACTCTCTCATCAAAAAGCATTGAAATTAGCAAAAGAATTAAATCAAGTATTTGTCGATGAAAAAAATCTTAATGTATATCATTTACAAAGTCTAGAAGAAATTAAAAATTTCATCAAATTCATACTTGAAAAAAATCCTTATGCCATGCTTTCAGCACATTCTTTAGCCTTAAGGATTACTTGGGCAAGTGAAAATTTTTGCGAACTCGGACTTAAAGAAATGTCAAATTTATTGGATTTTCAAAATGGAATTTATTTTAAAAAAGGTATAGATTTTGAAAAACTTCAAGAAAAAAATAATAATCAATTATATGAAATTTTAAAAAAACAAGGCATTAAACCCGAAGCTCCTTATAATCTTTATGATTTTTTAGAACTTGATAGAAAAAGCGGAGATAATATACTCAAAAAACTTACCCAAAAAGGCTTGGTTGTAAGACTTTCACACAATCTTTTTATAGAAAAACAAGCTCTTGAAAAACTTATGCAAGAATGTTTAAATTTATTAAAAAATCAAAGTCTTGATGTGCAAAGTATGAAAGAATATTTCAATCTTTCAAGAAAATATGCTATTGCTTATTTAGAATACTTAGACAAATTTCCTCAAGTAAGCAAAGAAGCTGAAAAAAGATTTTTAACAAACATTTAGAAAATCATTATAGAATTAAACATAATTTATTTAAAGGATTTATAAACTATGAAAAAATTAAGTTTAATTCTTGCCTGTTCAGCATCTTTGTTTGCTGCAAGTAATTCAGAAATTAGTGATTTTTATTCAAAAAGCATTAAAGCACAATTTCCAAATGCTACCGTTAGTGTATCAAATCGTCAAAAGGTTGGTAATACGGGTTTTGAAAGTGTTGTTGTAAGCGTTGAATTAAATGGACAAAAACAAGAAAACATTCTTTTTACAAAAGATAGTCTTATTACCCCTGATCTTATCGATTTGAAAACGGGAATTTCCTATGCTCAAGAATATGAAATGAAAAAATTTCAAGAAGCAAGAGAAAATTTTACAAAAAATGCTAAAGCTGTAGCACAAAAAGAAACCATGGTAATAGCTTTGGGAGATAAAAATAAACCTGCAATTTATGTTTTTTCGGATCCTGAATGTCCATATTGTAGAGAGCATTTAGCTCAAATTGATGATGAACTTAAAAACTATCAAGTTAATTATATTTTAACTCCAGTACATGGAAAATCTGCTTTTGAAAAATCCGCTCTAATCTACAAAGAAGCAAAAAAAGCAAAAAATGATAAAGAAAAAATCGCAATTTTAAACAAATACTATGATGCAAATATCAAAAATTATCCAAAAGTAAGTGATGCAGAATTAAAAGAAGTTTTTTCCTTATATGAAAAATATCGCTCATTAGGTCTTAGCGCTACTCCAACTATTATTAAATAAACCTAATGTCTAAATTTGCTTTAATTTTAAGCTTTTTTATAGCACTCTTTATGAGTGCTTGCACCAATGCAACTTTCATACAAAGCTTTATTCAAACAAGCAATGAAGGCATTTTTATCAGATCGCAAAAACAACAAAGTTTTAAAATTTCCTTTCAAAATCCTAGCCAACTTCGAACTACTTTGGATAGAGATTTGGCTTTAAAACTTAAAAATTTAGGCTTAAAAGAAGTAAAAGAGAATGCAGATTATGAAATTTTAATCAATCTTGTAGATATGAAAAAGCGTTCTTATGCTCAAAAAATCACAACTTCAGCAAGATTTTTTTATGATTTTGATCCTTTTGAAAGTGATGGAGAATGGATGGTAGAAAACTACTATACTATGCAAGTTAATTTACAAATCAACTCTAAAAATTACAATTCTCAAAAAACAAGTCTTCTTGCAAGAACAGCTTATCTTGGAAATAAAGAACACTGTCAATTATCTTTAGAAAATAAAATTATAAATCAAATAGTGAATTTTTTTTATTTTTAAGAAAAGAACAATCAAGAGTATAAAAACTCTTGATTTTAAGAATTATTAAGCAAAATAAGGTTTGATTTGTTCTACCCAAGCATCAATTCTTGATTCAGTTTGATCTTCTTGATTATCATTGTCAAGAGCAAGTCCAACAAATTTACCATCTACAACCGCATCGCTTGCTTCAAATGTATAACCATCAGTTGAAACTTCTCCTACCAAATTTGCACCTGCATCTTTTAAATTTTGAGCTAATTTACCCATGCCACCACAAAAAGTGTCAGAATAACTTTCACTATCACCCATACCAAATACAGCTACAGTTTTTCCACCAAGACTAAGCCCTGAAAAATCAAAACCATCCCAATCATCTTGTAAATCACCACTTCCCCAAGTTGAAGTTCCACAAATTAATTTATCGTAAGAATTCATTTTAGCCGCATCAATATCTGAGATATTAAAAACATCGCTAATTCCAAGTTTTGAAGCAATTGTATTAGCCGCTCCTTCTGTATTTCCCATAGCACTACCATAGATTACTGCTACTGACATTATTTTCTCCTTATAATTTGATTTGATATTTTATACGGAACTAATTTTAACATAGTTTTGTTTAAATCACACAAAAAATGTTTTATTTCAATAAAATGTGTGAAATTTTTGTTACGTGGACAAACAATATAAAATTTTTCAAAATTGTTTTCTTTTATTAAATTCAATAATCCATGAATTTCATTTTCAATTTTTAAATTATGTGTATTAATCTCTTTGCAAAGTGGTAAAATTGCAAATTTCTTATCTATTATAATAAGATTACCATCTTGATCTATATTTTTTCCATTATTTTGAAAAGAAACCTTATCATAAACATAAGAGCTAAATAAAATTTGTGCATCAAAACAAATACCATAAAGATAAATTCTTAAAAGTCTTAAAAGATCGATATTCTTAGATATTTTAGTATTAAAAATCAAGCTTTTTCTTTTTTGAAAGTAAAAAGCGTATACATTAAGCTTGATATTTATATTTTGAATCTTACCAAATGAAACATGCATTATATCATGTAAAAAATTTCCAAATATCATTTTTAAACTCTTGGTATTTTTTGCATATAAAAGAGGAATTTTTAGAGCGCTATCAACACTCGCATTATATTGAGTTAAAAAAGTCAACATAAGTTCTTGATTGTTTAAATAGCGATAAATTTGCGGTATAAATTCTCGCTTATCATCAAATCCAAATAACATCTTTAACCTTTATAGCAAGAAAATTCTTTATTAAGATTAAAAATTTTACAATATTCACAATACACACAACTTACGCTTCTTTTTGCACAAACTAATGGAATTTTGCGCTTTTTAGCTTCATTTTTGATTTTTTTCATAGTATTATGATTTAAAAAGCTTGTTAACATTACTATACATTCCGTATCACAAGGAATCGGCTTGCGATTAACTCTATTTTCATTACGCGCATCCCAGTGTTCTATTTTTTTAGCACCTAAATCATGTAAAACAGCTCTAATAGGAGTGATTTCATCTGCACCAATAACCAAAACTGACATAAATTCTCCTTTGTGATTTTTAAAATATATTTTGATAATTATTATTATAATATAAAAAAACTAAATTTATTTTGAAATTTATTATCAATAAAATGCAATTATTCAGTTAATTTTAATTTTTAATAGATATAATTTACTAATTAATAAATTTTATTATTTAGGAGAAAACAATGAAAAAATTGACTAACGATTTTGGAAACATTATAGCCGATAACCAAAATTCATTAAGCGCAGGCGCAAAAGGACCTTTACTTATGCAAGATTATCTTTTACTTGAAAAACTTGCTCATCAAAATAGAGAAAGAATTCCAGAAAGAACCGTTCATGCTAAGGGAAGTGGAGCTTATGGCGAAATAAAAATTACAGCAGACTTAAGTGCTTATACCAAAGCTAAAATTTTTCAAAAAGGCGAAGTTACTCCATTATTTTTACGCTTTTCAACAGTAGCAGGTGAAGCAGGTGCAGCAGATGCTGAACGCGATGTGAGAGGTTTTGCTATTAAATTTTACACCAAAGAAGGAAACTGGGACTTGGTAGGAAATAACACTCCGACATTCTTCATCCGTGATGCTTATAAATTCCCTGATTTTATCCATACTCAAAAAAGAGATCCAAGAACACATTTAAGAAGCAATAATGCTGCTTGGGATTTTTGGAGTTTATGTCCTGAAAGCTTACATCAAGTAACCATTCTTATGAGTGATAGAGGAATTCCTGCAAGTTATCGTCATATGCATGGATTTGGAAGCCATACTTATAGTTTTATTAATGATAAAAATGAAAGATTTTGGGTGAAATTCCATTTTAAAACCCAACAAGGGATTAAAAATCTTACCAACCAAGAAGCTGCTGAGCTTATAGCAAAAGACAGAGAAAGCCATCAAAGAGATCTCTATAATGCTATAGAAAATAAAGATTTTCCAAAATGGAAAGTTCAAGTTCAAATTCTTGCTGAAAAAGATATAGAAAAACTTGGATTTAATCCTTTTGATTTAACAAAAATTTGGCCTCATAGCCTTGTACCTTTGATGGATATAGGCGAAATGATTCTAAATAAAAATCCTCAAAATTATTTCAATGAAGTTGAACAAGCTGCCTTTAGTCCAAGCAATATCGTTCCTGGAATTGGCTTTAGCCCTGATAAAATGTTGCAAGCTAGAATTTTTTCATATCCTGATGCACAAAGATATAGAATAGGAACTAATTATCATCTTTTGCCCGTAAATCGTGCAAAAAGCGAAGTAAATACTTACAATGTCGCTGGTGCTATGAATTTTGATAGTTATAAAAATGATGCAGCTTATTATGAACCAAACAGCTATGATAATAGCCCAAAAGAAGACAAAAGCTATCTTGAACCTGATTTAGTCTTAGAAGGTGTAGCACAAAGATATGCTCCACTAGATAATGACTTTTATACTCAACCAAGAGCTTTATTTAATCTTATGAATGATGATCAAAAAACTCAACTTTTTCATAATATCGCCGCTTCTATGGATGGAGTTGATGAAAAAATTATCACTAGAGCTTTAGAACATTTTGAAAAAATTTCACCTGATTATGCAAAAGGAATTAAAAAAGCTTTAGAAAAATAATTTTTACTTGCCACTTTTGGTGGCAAACTAAAGATTATAATAATTAAGGAGAAACAATGACAACTCTTAGTTTAGAAGAAGAAAAAAGATTTGAAGAGCTTTGCAAAATGGCTTTTAATTTTGCAAGAAATAATGAATGTGAAAATCTTAAAATCATGATAGAAGCAGGTTTAAATGTAAATTTAAAAACTCATAAAGGCGATAGCTTGCTTATGCTTGCAGCTTATAATAATTCTTATGAAAGCGCTAAAATGCTTTTAGAAAAAGGTGCAAAAGTAGATGAAAAAAACGATCGTGGACAAACCCCATTAGCGGGAGTTTGTTTTAAAGGATACTTACCTATGTGTGAACTTTTAGTTAAATATGGAGCAAATATTGATGAAAACAATGGTTTAGGAATGACACCTTATACTTTTGCTATTATGTTTGGACGCAAAGATGTGGCAGAATTTTTACTCAAAAAATCTAAAAATAATTTTTTAAAGAAAATGAGCCTAAAAATACTAAAATTTATCAAAAAATTTTAGTTATTTTTTAAATTTCTTCAGATACCTATAAACACTGGGTTCTGAAATTTTTAAAAATTTTGCTACGATAGGAACCGCTCCTTTTATATTAAAAATACCTTTTTCATATAGCTTTTCAGCAATTTCTTCTTTTTGAGTAATGCTTAATTGATAATCAGAATTTAAATAACTAGAATCTACACTTTGAACTAAAATATCCTCTATCGAGCGACTTAATGTTTCTATGCTTGAATCATTTTGAGAAAAACTAATATTTCCTAAAATATCACCCATATCTCCAATTTTTTCTAAATCAATCATCTTGCATATTAAATCTCTCATAATGCTAGTATCATGATTGATACACAAAATACCTACTAATTTATCATGATTTTTAATAAAAAAAGTAGATCCTCTAATTAATTTTGATTTTCCAACAAGAGCCTTATAATCACATAAAAAATCTTTTTCTAAATATTTTTTATTTTGCATAAGCTCACTTGCAAAAGCAGTCAAGGGGGAATCTAAACTTCTCCCACTAATGTGATTATTAGCAATTGCCGCAATATAAGCCCCATCTTCAGTAATTACATGAAAAACTATCTCATATTGCTCACCTAAAACTTCTCCTAAAAAATATGTCAACTTTATAAATTGTTGTTTTTGTCCCTCATCCATAAAACTGCCTTCAATAAAAATTAATATAATATTAAATTCTACTCTTTATACTTTAAAACATTTCTTAAAAATAAAATTTTATTATTATGATAATAAACTATTGACAAGTTATTATTGTAGTGATAAAATTCACTCTGCTTAATCTATATTTAACAAAGGAGAATTCATGTCAAACTATCCAAAAGCTATTGGTCCATACTCAGCTTACAGAGAAGCAAATGGACTTTTATTTATATCAGGACAACTTCCTATCAACCCTATTTCAGGAGAAATAGAAAGTTCTGACATCAAAGAACAAACCAAACAATCTTTGAAAAATATCGGTGCTATTTTAGAAGAAAATGGTATCAGTTATGATAAAGTGATTAAAACCACTTGCTTTTTAGCTGATATCAATGATTTTGTAGCATTTAATGAAATTTATGCTGAATTTTTTAAAGATCCTTATCCAGCAAGAAGTGCTTTTGCGGTAAAAGATCTACCAAAAAAAGCTAAAGTAGAGATAGAGATCATCGCTCAAAAAGGCTAAAATATGCTAGGTATTGTTTTATCTCTATTTAGCATTTTTTTACTTGTTTTTATGCTTTATAAAAAAATCAATGCTCACATGGCATTGCTTTTAAGTGGTTTACTTTTACTTTCCTTAGCTGCTATTTTTGGACTTTCTCCACACATTGTCGCTAAAGGTTCTTTAAATTTAGGTTTTTTTGATATTTTTCAAGTTTTTAATCAAACCATGTCAAGTACATTAGCAGGGCTTGGACTTACACTTATGACTATAGCAGGTTTTTCTGCTTATATGGATCATGTAGGGGCTTCTTATGCACTTTTTAAAGTTTTTGAAAAACCTTTAAAAGCTGTAAAATCTCCTTATGTTTTACTCATAGTTGCTTATTTTATCGTGCAATTTTTAGTTCTTTTTATCCCTTCTCACGCAGGCTTGGCACTTTTACTTATGGTTACTATGTATCCTATACTTGTACGCTCTGGTGTTTCAAAACTTTCTGCCTTAAGCGTGATTGCTATTTGTCAATATATCGATCATGGACCTGGGAGTGGAAATGTGATCATGGCGTCAAAAGTAGCTGAAATTGATCCTGCAATTTATTTTGTTCATTATCAACTCCCTACGACTTTACCTATCATTATAGCTGTAGGTATTGCAATATATCTTTGCAATAAATTTTTTGACAAAAAAGATAATTTTGTCTTCAATGCACAAGAAATTGAAAAAGAACTAAATGAAAATGAAGGCAAAGAAAAAGAACTTAAAAAACCTCCTAGAATTTATGCGATTTTACCTATAATTCCTTTGGTTTTAATCCTAGGATTTAGTTCAGTACTCGATAGCATCTTGATTTTAATGGGAATAAATAGTGCTGAAGAAGTCAAAGCAGCTGCTAGTACCGCAATTAAAATGAATGTTCCAGTAGCAATGGTGATTTCAACTTTTGTGGCTATTATTTTTGAAATGATACGCTATAAAAGCATAGTAGAAACTCTTAATTCTATTATGATTTTCTTTAAAGGAATGGGACATTTATTTGTTATCACGGTTTCACTCATCGTTTGTGGTCAGGTATTTGCAAGTGGTCTTTTATCTGTAGGTTTTGTAGATACTTTAATAGAATTTTGCAAAAATGCAGGATTTGGAGTTTTGGCTATTATTATCGCCGTTTCAATCTTGCTTGCAGTTTGTGCTTTCTTAATGGGTTCAGGAAATGCAGCATTTTTTAGTTTTGCTCCACTTATCCCAAATATAGCAAAACACTTTGGAGTTGAAACTATCACCATGATAGCACCAATTCAAATCATGACGGGCTTTGGAAGATGTGTTAGTCCTATTGCACCAGCAATCTTAGCTATCTCAGCTATTGCAAAAGTAAGTCCTTTTGCCGTGGTTAAAAGAACAGCTATTCCTATGCTTGTAGCGACTATTGTAAATGTTATTATGACTTATATTTATCTTTAAAAAGGAGAAAAAATGAACTCAAAAACTAAACTTATTCATTGTGGCAGAGGTGATCAAGGCGCTGAAGTAAGATCAGTTAATCCTACACTTATGCGTGCATCAACCATACTTTTTAAAGATCACGCAACTTGGCAAAAATACAGAGAATTAAGAAAAACAGATCGTGTTTTAAGTTATGGAGCTAGAGGAACAACAACCAATTTTGAACTTGAAAAACTTATTTGCACTCTAGAGGGTGGCTATAGAGCACAACTTTTCCCAACAGGACTTGCAGCATTAGCTATGGTACTTTTAAACTATGCAAGCAAAGATGCGCATTTTTTAATCACTGATGCAATTTATGGGCCTGTAAGAACGATTTGCGAACTATTTTTAGAAAAAATGGGTGTTGAAATTGATTTTTTAAAAGCTGATGCAAGTGATGTAGAAGAAAAAATCAAGCCTAATACCAAGCTTATCTTATGTGAAAGTCCAGGTTCTATACTTTATGAAATCATAGATTTACCAAAACTTTGCAAAATTGCCCATGCGCATAATATCCCTGTAGCCATTGATAATACTTATTCTAGTGGATATTTTCTAAATCCTTTAGAACTTGGGGTGGATATTTCAGTTATCGCCGCTACAAAATATCTTAGCGGACACTCTGATGTAACCATGGGTATAGTAGTAATCAACGAAAAAGAATGGAAAAATTTTGACAAACTTCCAGAAACTTTAGGCTTTACAACAAGTCCTGATGATGCTTACTTAGTGCTTCGTGGTATGAGAACACTAGATGTGAGAATGAAAGCTCATGAAAAAAGTGCTGATGAAATTGTAGAGTTTTTACAAAGCAGAAAAGAAATTAAAACAATTTTCTATCCAAAACTCAAATCCCACCCAAATCATGAAATTTTCATGCGTGATCATAAAGGTGCAAATGGTATGATTACCATAGAATTTGCAGAAGGTTATAACAAAGATGATGCTATTAAATTTGTAGATAAACTAGAATACTTTTCAATTGGTGCTAGCTGGGGTGGATATGAAAGCTTAGCCACCGTAACTACTCCACCTAGAACTGCAACAGACCTAAGCGCAAGAGGGCCATTTGTAAGATTTCATATAGGTCTTGAAGATACTAAAGATTTAATTGCTGATTTAACACAAGCTTTTGATAGTATTAAAAAATAAGGAGATAAGATGACAGGAATTAGCGTATTTGATCATAGATTACTAGCAGACTCATGGAGCACGCAGGAAATGCGTGCTATTTTTTGCGAACAAAACCGCATACAAAAATGGCTCGATGTTGAAGCAGCTTTAGCAAAAGCACAAGCAAAACTTAAAATTATCCCTAAAAAAGCAGCTGATGAGATCGCAAAAAAAGCTCATTATAAATTTATGGATATGGACTTTATCTTTGCTGAATTTAAAAAGACCAAACACCCTTTAGTTCCTACTGTAAGAGGATTAGAAAAAGCTTGCGATAATAATTTAGGTGAATATGTACATTTTGGAGTAACCACTCAAGATATCATCGATACAGGACTGGTTTTACAATTTAAAGAAGCAATGACTCTTATAAAAAGCGAATTAAAAGCTATCGCAAAAGCCCTAGCAAAACTAGCTAAAACCCATAAAAATACTGCTATGATGGGAAGAACTTTGGCACTTCAAGCTTTGCCTATTACTTTTGGACATAAAGTAGCTATTTGGTTAAGTGAACTTGAGCGTCATTTTGAAAGAATACTTGAACTTGAAAAAAGACTTTATGTAGGTAGTATAGTAGGCGCTGTAGGAACTAAAGCAAGTTTAAGTGATGAGTGCAATGAGGTAGAAAAACTCACTTTAGAAAATTTAGGACTTGATGTGCCTAATATTTCTTGGCAGAGCGCACGTGATCGCTTTATAGAACTTGGTTTTGTACTAGGTAATATCAACGCAACCTTTAACAAAATCGCTCATGAAATTTTAATCCTTTCGCATAATGAAATTGATGAAGTTGCTGAACCTTTTGGCAAAGGACAAGTAGGATCAAGCACTATGCCACACAAAAGAAATCCTGCAGTAAGCGAAAATGCAGTTACAGTAAGCAATGCTTTTAAAGCAAATTTAGCCATTTTAAGTGATATTGAAAGACATGAACATGAAAGAGATGGTCAAGTTTGGAAAATGGAATGGAAGCTTTTACCTGAAATGTTTTTAATGCTTTCTGTGGTTTTAGCAAACATGAAATTCGCTCTTAGCGATTTAGAAGTAAAAAAAGATAAAATGCTTAAAAATTTAAATACTCTTAATGGTTTTGTTTTAGCCGAGCGTGTTATGTTTGCATTAAGCGATCATTATGGAAAACAACATGCCCATGAAATTATTTATGAAAATGCTATGCTAGGTATAGAAAAACAAAAAACTTTTAAAGAAGTTTTACTTGCAGATAAAAGAGTATCTAAGGTATTGAAAGAAAAAGAAATTGATGCTTTGCTTGATGCAACAACCTATGTAGGATATGCACCAAAACTTGTAGATGAATTTTTGGCAAAAATCAAAAATAGCGCTATCTTAAAATAGGAAAATCATGTTCTATAGTGAAATTTTAGTGGATTTTATTTTCAATCTTAAATATGAAAATATCCCTAATGTAGTTGTTCAAAGAGCTAAAGAGCTTATGCTTGATAGCCTTGGAACAGCTATAGCAGCAAGCAAAGAAGAATGTGTTTTAAATGCTTTTAAAGCTTTTGAAAATTTAAGCACAGAAAAAAATACTCCTATTTGGGTAAATGATCAAAAATTAGATCCTATATACGCAGCCATGCTAGATGGCATTGCTTCTCATGCGTTAGATTTTGACGATACGCATACAGAGGCGATTTTGCATGCAAGTGCGATTTTAACTCCACTTTGTTTAAGTTATGGATTTCATGTTAGTAAAGATGCAAAAAAAATCACCAAAGCTTTTATAATAGGCTGGGAAATTGCAGCTAGAGTAGGTATTGCAAGTAAAGGCACTTTTCATAAGCGTGGTTTTCATACCACTGCTATTGCAGGAATTTTTGGAAGTGTGAGTGCAAGTGCAATCTTGCTAGATCTTAACAAAGAACAAATCATTAATGCTTTAGGACTTGCAGGAAGTTTTGCAAGTGGGATTAATGAGTTTTTATCCAATGGATCTAATTCAAAAGTTTTACATATTGCTAATGCTATTAAAAACGGCATTATGGTGGCTCATTTTGCTAAAAACAATATGAGTGGGCCTTTGAGTATTTTTGAAGGTAGAGACAATATCTTTAAATGTTTTGGTATAGAGGAAGAATGCGATAAAACAGAACTTAGCAAATCCTTAGGTGAAATTTGGCAAACCATGCAAGTTTCAATCAAGCCTTATCCAAGTTGTCATTTTGCTCATGGGCTTATTGATTGTGCTATTGCTTTAAAAAATGATGGTTTAAAAGCTGATGAAATTAAAAGTATTCATTGTTTTGTAGATGAAGTTCCTATTTCTTTTATCTGTGATCCTTTGGAAGCAAAATACACTCCAAATAGTGCTTATGAAGCTAAATTTTCCATGCCTTTTTTAATGGCTCTAGGATTCTTTGATAGTAAAATCACTCTTGAATCTTATGAAAATTTAAAGCGTAAAGAAGTACTAGAATTTGCTAAAAAAATCAGTTACGAAAAAAGAAAATCTCAAGGCTTTCCAAAATATTTTCCAGGGCATTTAGAAGCCAGTTTGCAAGATGGACGCATAATCCAAAAAGATGTTTTTATCAATAAAGGTAATTTTGATAATCCACTAAGTTTTGAAGAATTAAAAGCTAAATTTTTAGCCAATGCACAAATTTACCTTGATGATGCTAAAGCTAATAAAATTCTAGATCAAATCATTAATCTAGAAAATTTAAACCACTTTTCTTTTTAAATATTCATCCTTCTTTTTTAAGAAGGATATTTCATTACACTTTTTTATTATAATATTTATTATTAATTTAGGAATTACAATGACTTTAAACGAGTTAAAAGATGGACAAAAGGCTATTATTGTCAATTTAAACGCTCACAAAGAACTCAAAAATAGACTTTTAAGCTTTGGATTTATTAAAAATAAAAACTTGAAAAAAATTCACTCCTCTTTAAAAAATGCCACCATAATGGTAGAACTTGATACAAGTTGTGTTATCCTAAGATCTGATGAAGCTAAAACCATAGAAGTGAATCTTATATGAAAAAAATCAAGATAGCCCTTGTAGGTCAGCCTAATGTAGGCAAAAGTCTTCTTATTAATGCGCTTTGCAAAGCCAATATGAAAGTAGGAAATTTTAGCGGAGTTACTATAGAAAAAGCAAGCGCAAAAACTTTTTACAAAAACTATGAATTTGAAGTCATTGATTTGCCAGGAACTTATTCTTTGGATGGATATAGCGAAGAAGAAAAAATCACACGTCATTTTTTAAATCAAAATGACTATGATGTTATTGTTAATGTTTTAGATGCCACCAATTTAGAACGTAATCTTATCCTTAGTGCAGAACTTTTAAGCCTTAATAAAAAAATGCTTTTAGCTTTAAATATGTGCGATGAAGCCAAAAAAGAAGGTATAGAGCTTGACACTTCTATTTTAAGCCAAGAATTTCAAAGTCAAGTTGTTGAAATTTCAGCAAAAACAAAAGAAAATTTAGAACTTTTGCTGCAAAAAATTATTATTTTATTTGAAAATAAATTTATTCCAAGATCCCAATTTTATACTCCGCTTTGCGAAAAAAGTCCAGAAAAAGAAGATTTATTATATTTTATTAATGAACTTTCAAAAAAAATTATTACACACAAAAAAGAAGAAAGAAATTTAACCAAAAAAATCGATGCCTTACTTATCCATAAATTCTTTGGCTTACCTATATTTTTATTTTTAATGTGGCTTTTATTTCAACTCACCTTTAGCTTAGGACAAATTCCTATGGATTATATAGAATCAGGCTTTAATGCCTTAGGTGAATTTGTTAAAAACAATATTTCTAATACCTTTATCGCTTCAGCTTTGGCTGATGGGATTATCGCAGGTGTTGGCGCTGTGATACTTTTTTTACCTAATATAATGATTTTATTTTTAGGCATAGCTCTTTTAGAAACCACAGGCTATATGTCAAGAGTAGCTTTTTTACTTGATGGGATTTTACATAAATTTGGTTTGCATGGTAAAAGTTTTATTCCACTAATCACTGGCTTTGGTTGTTCGGTACCTGCTTTTATGGCTACACGCACTCTTAAGAACAAAAGAGATAGGCTTTTAACTCTTTTTGTGATCAATTTTATGAGTTGTGGGGCAAGACTTCCTGTATATGTGCTTTTTATCGGTGCTTTTTTTCCAAGTGAAAAAGCAGGAAATTATCTTTTTGGAATTTATATTTTAGGTGCGATTTTAGGACTTTGTGCTGCAAAATTTTTAAGAATGACAGCATTTCGTGGACTTGATGAACCTTTTGTTATGGAAATGCCAAAATATCGTATGCCAAATTGGCATTTAGTTTGGTTTATGGTTTATAATAAAGCCAAAATGTATCTTAAAAAAGCAGGAACTTTCATACTTTTGGCCTCTTTGCTCATATGGTTTGCTAGCAATTTTCCAAAAAGTGAAGAAAATTTAAATGATTTTAATGCCCAAGAAAGAGCTATAGAACAAAGTTATTTAGGACAATTTGGCAAAAGCATAGAACCTATTTTTAAACCCCTTGAGTTAGATTGGAAATTAAGCGTATCTTTAATCAGTGGTTTGGCTGCTAAAGAAGTGATGATCTCAACTATGGGCGTGCTTTATTCACTAGGAAAAGATGTAGATGAAACAAATAATGATTTAAAAGGAATTATCGCTAAAAACATACCTATACCAAGTGCAGTGGCTTTTATTTTATTTGTAATGATTTATAATCCCTGCTTTGCAGCAACTATAGTTTTTTCAAAAGAAAGTGGAAAGCTAAAATACACTCTTTTTCTCTTTCTTTTTACCTGCACAAGTGCTTATATAGTAGCTTTTATAGGACTTCATATTGCTAAAATTTTATTAAATTAACTTGCTTTTAATGATGAAATTTTAGTAATATTATCTTCAAAAGCTTTTAAAATACTATAAGCAATACCTTCAAAATCAAGCCCACCACAAAGATAGATTAAAGTCATACGAAAAGATTTATTCACATCAAGCTTTGGTTTTTCAGCGTTCATATTTAACTTAAAATCATAAGGACTTGCATGTTTAAAAGCATAATTTTTTGCCGCAATTAAAAAATCATTCTTATCTTTTAAAAATGCGCCTTTAACCAAAATAAAACTCATCTCAAGATATTTCCAAAAATCTTTTGAAGGCATAGGATTTTCATCAAAATTTTGTTCTATAAAAGCATAGTTTTTCTCAAAAGATTTTTTATAATTTTCTACAAGCAAAGCACCTAATTTATTTTTAGCTATATTTTGTAAAATAAGTTTTATATTGCTTTCAAATTCAAAATCTATTTGTTCTAAAATTTTAATTTGCACTTCTAGAAAAAATTCTTGTTTTAACTCTTCATTGCAAAGTTTAGCGTAAGAAAAAATATTTGCCATAGGCTTTTCATAATTCCCAAACTCATCCCAAAAATTTTTCTCACTACAGGCTATACAACCATGTCCTGCAGCCACTGGCCAAGAAGTTTTAGCATTAAATTTCACTTTAGGACAGTTGTTGTAAGTATAAGGTCCTTTACAACCTATCTTAAATAAACAAGCTCCATTCTTTGCAGCTTCATCGTCAAAATGTTCAGCAAAAATCCCACTTTCAAATTTCGCCTTTCTTTCACACATATCATGCAAACATTTACCATAAGCCCACACAGGACGATTTTGCTCATCAAGTTCAGGCAAAACTCCAAATAAAGCAAAAAAACTTAAAGTCGCAATGATATTTATATCACTTGGAGGACAACCCGGAATATTTACTACTTTCTGACTTAAAACTTCGCTAATACCACAAGTTTTACTAGGATTTGGATAAGCAGCTTGAATACCACCATAACTTGAACAAGTACCCACTGCAAAGATAGCCTTGGCTTTAGCGGCTAGTTTTTCTAAAATTTCATAGCCACTCTCTCCTTGCGCTCCTATAGTAAGAAAAAAGGTATCAATGGCTGCAACACCACCTTCAACCGCTAAAATAAAATCTTCTTCTAAAACATGCTCTAAAAGCTCTTCAGCCTTAGTGCCATTTGCTGCCATTAAAGTTTCATGATATTCTAAAGAAAAAAAATCAAAAATAAGCTCATCAAAACTTGGCAACTCAGAACGCAACAAACTCTCACTACACCCTGTACATTCACAAAGATGAAGCCATACTAACTTTGTTTTAGGTGCGATTTGAAAAAATCTTTGAGCAAGAGCTGGAATTTCATTGCCTAAAGATAAATGCCTAGCAAGAATTTTTACACTTTCTTCATTGATAACCTTATCCTCTTTTAAAGTAGAATTCTCAAGTTTTTTAATGCGATTTTCAAGTATATTTTTTAATTCTTCATTGCTAAGCTTTGCCATTTTTTATCCTTTTTGATTATCCCAACAAAGAACAGTTTGCCCTTCTTCATTTTTCTCAACATCACCCATACCCATGATGTTATATCCTGCATCAACATAATGTATTTCACCTGTAACACCATTTGCTAAATCGCTAAGTAAATACATAGCCGAATTTCCTACATCTTCTATACTAACATTGCGTTTTAAAGGAGAATTAATTTCATTGTATTTTAAAATCATTCTAAAATCTCCTATTCCACTTGCTGCTAAAGTTTTAATAGGACCTGCTGAAATAGCATTAACACGGATTCCTTTTATCCCTAAATCTCTTGCTAGATAACGCACAGAACTTTCAAGTGCAGCTTTTGCTACACCCATAACATTATAATGAGGTACATATTTAACCCCACCAAGATAACTTAAAGTCAAAATCGAACCCTTATCTTTTAAAATAGGTAAAAGCGCACGTGTTAAAGAAAGTAAAGAATACACAGAAGTTTGCATAGCTATATCAAAAGCTTCTTTTGAAGTTTCTAAAAAAGAATTTTCTAAAGCTTCTTTTGGAGCAAAAGCAACCGCATGCACTACAAAATCAATCTCACCTAAATCTTTTTTGATTTTTTCAGCGATAGAATCTAAATGCTCGTTATTATTTACATCAAGCTCATAAACAAAATTAGAATTAAACTCTTGTGCTATAGGTTCTACGCGTTTTTTTAAAGCATCATTTAAAAAAGTAAAAGCAAGCTCGGCTCCTTGATCAAAACATGCTTTTGCTATGCCATAAGCGATAGATTTATTATTCGCAACCCCTACAATAAGGCCTTTTTTACCCTTCATAATCATCTTTTATCCTTTGATTAATTTTATAAAATTTTCTACTTTTAACGCTGCAGAGCCTATCAAAACTCCACCACAATGTTTTACACTTAAAATTTCTTTAATATTATTTTCATTCACACTTCCACCATAAAGCAAAGGTGCCTTAGTTAAACTCGCTAAAAATTCAAGCACTTTAGCGATATCTGTACTTTGTGCGCTCACTCCCGTTCCTATAGAATAAATAGGCTCATAAGCGATAATGAGTTTTTCATAATTTAAATCAATCATTTCAAGTTGTTTTTTTAAAAACTCTAAAGTCTTGCCTGAATTTTTTGTATCTAAATTTTCACCTATACAAAAAACAATTTTATAGCCATGCTCTTTAGCAAAATCAAATTTAGCCTTAATAAATTCTTCATCTCCTAAAGCTCTTCTTTCAGAATGCCCGATTAAAACACATTTGATCCCAAATTCGTCCAAATGCTCTTTTCCAAGCTCGCCTGTAAAAGCACCATTAACACAAGGATAAAAATTTTGGGCTCCTTGTATGAAGTTATTTTCATTTTCTAAAAATGCTACACTAGGTGGGAAAACGATAATATCATCACATTTTGCTCCCATAGTTTTATTTAAAATTTCAGCATAAATTTTAAAACTTGCTCTTGTGTGATTGCATTTTAAATTTGCAGCAAAGATCATTCATTTTCCTTAGATCTTAAAGCTTTTACACCTGGAAGTTCTTTACCTTCTATAAGTTCAAGAGAAGCGCCACCTCCAGTGGAAATAAAAGTCATTTCATCTGCATCACCTGCGCGCGCAACCACATCAGCCGTATCACCGCCTCCAACAACAGAAGTTGCATGTCCTTCGCTGATATAATGACTCATTTTAATACTGCCTTTTGAAAATTTGTCAATCTCAAAAACACCCATAGGTCCATTCCACCAAATCGTTTGCGCATCAGAAATCACCTCTTTAAAAAGTCTCACACTTGCAGGTCCTATATCTAAACCCATCCAACCATTTGGAATTTCTTGCGCTGGAACAAATTTCATCGGCGCATCTTGTGAGCACGCAGGAGCGGCTACAACGTCTACTGGAAGATAAATTTTCACTCCTAAATTTTTACCCTTGGTAAGAATTTTATTAGCTTCTTCTAAAAGTTCTTCTTCTAAAAGTGAATTTCCTATATCATAACCTAAAGCTTTTAAAAAAGTAAATGCCATACCTCCACCTATGATTAATTTATCTACCTTTGGTAATAAATTTGTCAATGCTTGAAGTTTTCCACTTACCTTTGAACCTCCAACAACAGCGACAAAAGGACGTGCTGGATGTTTGATAAGATTGCTTGCAAAATCAATTTCTTTTTGGAGTAAAAATCCTGCACCTTTGTGTTTTTCATCAAAAAATTTAGTAATAGCCTCCACGCTAGAATGTGCTCTATGGCATACTCCAAAAGCATCATTGATATAAACTTGAACCATAGAAGCAAGTTCTTTGGCTAAATTTTCATCATTTTTAGTTTCGCCTTTTTCAAAACGCAAATTTTCAAGAAGTAAAATTTCACCCGCTTTTAAATTCATAGCTTTGGTTTTTGCATCTTCGCCGATAACATCTTTTGCCATAATAATTTCTTTATCTAAAAGTCTAGCAAGACGCTTAGCAACAGGTTCTAAAGAATATTTAGAGCTAATTTCTTTTGGACGCCCTAAATGAGAGGCTAAAATCACACTACAACCATTATCCAAACAATATCTTATCGTAGGAATAGCTGATCTTATGCGTCTATCATCGGTGATATTTAAAAAATCATCTTGAGGAACATTAAAATCACATCTTATAAAAACTTTTTTCTTAGTTAAATCAATATCTTTTATAGAAATAATATCACTCATGATTAAGCCTTATTTGCAATATATACTGCCATATCTACTAGACGACTTGAATAACCCCATTCATTATCATACCAAGCAATCACCTTGATAAAATCATCCGCAATCACTTGAGTTAAATCACTTGCCACAATGGCTCCATAAGAACAAGTGATAAAATCGCTTGAAACTCTTTCATCATCATCTACCATTAAAATGCCTTTTAAATTTGTAGTTGCAGCTTTTCTAAAAGCTTCATTGATTTCATCTTTGCTGACTTTACGGCTTAGTTGTGCAGTTAAATCCACGCTTGATACATCAATCACTGGCACACGCATACTTTGTCCATGAAGTTTGCCATTAAGTTCAGGCATAACAAGTTTCATAGCTTTTGCTGCACCTGTAGAGGTTGGAATGATATTTTGTGCTGCAGCACGAGAACGGCGTTTATCTTTAGCTTTAGCATCAATAATACTTTGTCCATTTGTATAAGCATGTATTGTTGTCATAAGTCCTTTTTCGATACCAAAATTATCTTGTAAAACACGACAAACAGGACCTAAGCAATTTGTTGTACAACTTGCATTAGAAATAATGCTTTCACCCTTGTAAAGTTCTGAATTTACTCCTAAAACATAAGTAGGAGTATCATCTTTTGCAGGAGCACTCATGATCACTTTTTGTACTCCCATATCTATAAATTCTTGACATTTTGCCATAGTTAAATGCGCCCCTGTGCATTCTAAAACAATTTGTGCCCCGTATTTTGCAAAGTCAAGATCTTTTACATTGCGACTTTTAAATACTTTGATTTTTTTACCATTTACCACTAAATCATCGCCTTCACTATTAACACTGCCTTTAAATTCACCATGTACTGTATCGTATTTAAAAAGGTATTTTGTAAGTTCAATATCCGTAGTATCATTTATCGCCACAAGCTCAATATCATTTCTTTCTAAGATGATTCTTGCAACACATCTGCCTATGCGTCCAAAACCATTTATAGCAACTTTTACAGCCATTTAATTTCCTTTTGCAAAATATAATGTTAATATTCTACAAAAAAAAGGTTAAAATTTTAATGAAGATAGCACTTTTTGGTGGCAGTTTTGATCCGCCGCATAATGGTCATAATAGCGTTGTTTTAGAGGCTTTGGAAAAATTAGATATTGATAAGCTTATTATTATGCCTACTTATATCAATCCTTTTAAACAAAGTTTTAGCGCTGATGAAAAGCAAAGATTCTTATGGGTTAAAAAACTTTGGGGGCATTTGCCAAAAGTTGAAATTTGTGATTTTGAAACCAAGCAAAAACGCCCTGTTCCTAGTATAGAAAGCGTTAAATATCTTTATAAGCTTTATAATCCTAGTAAATTTTATCTTTTAATCGGAGCAGATCATTTAGAAAAACTTCATCTTTGGCATGATTTTGAAAAACTTAATTCTTTAGTAGAATTTGTTATTGCCAATCGCAATGATATAGAAATTCCTAAGAATTTCAAAGATTTAAAAACCGATAAAAAAATCGCTTCTTCTTTCATACGCAATACTTTAAATACAAATGAAGTTTGTGAAGAAATTAAAGATGAAGTAAAAAAATATTATGAAAAATTACAAAAAAATTGATACAATTTCAAAAATTAAAGGAAAAGAATGCAAGAAAGAATAGATTTAATCGTTAAAATTTTAGATGAAAAAAAAGCTGAAGATATCAAAACCATTGACATGAGTGAGCAAGAATACTTTGTAAAATATGTCATTATCGCAGCTACTTTAGGAGAAAGACACGCTCTATCTTTGATCGATGAACTTAAAACACAACTTAAAGCCAAAGGTGAGGAATTTTTAAACATAGATAGTAGTGAAGAATGGAGCGTGATTGATCTTGGTGATATTTTAATCCATCTTTTAACACCAGAACACAGAGGAATTTATAATATAGAAGAATTATTAGAAAATCTTAAAAAAGATAGGGTTTAAAAAAGCTAAATTTAATTAGCCTTTTAATTTTTAGAGATTATCAATATATTCTTTAATTTCTTTTTTGATTTTCTCTTTTTGTTCTTTTAAAGCTTCTTTTTTAGCTTTATACTCAGCCTTACTCATATAATCTTTTTGTTCTTTTAAGGCATCAAGTTCTTTTTCGATTTTTTCCACTTCTTGTTCTTTAAGTTTTTTAGCTTCTAACTTTTTATCATAAAACATAGGATCTTTAACACAATCATTTTGCACTTGTTTTAAAGCAAGCTCCAAGCTTAAAGTTCTAGCTGTATCATTATGCGCTTTAGAAAAACTGATTTCTTTATTGATACGATCGATTTTTCTATCACATTCACTTGCACCAAAAGCAAAGGCACATAACGAAAGTAGAACAAGTATTTTTTTCATTTTTAATTCCTTTTTAAAATAAATTTAAATCACGAAATATTATCTCATCAATTCTTAAGCCTAGCTTTTATATCATCAAATAAAGTAAATACCATACTTTCAAGCTCTTTTGCTCTTTCTAAAGAAGTTGCTTCAAAGCGTGTGATAAGATAAGGGCTGGTGTTAGATGCACGAAGCAAAGCCCATCCATCGCCAAAATCTATCCTAGCTCCATCGATTTCACAAAGACTTTTAACACCTTTTAAAGCTCCTTTTTCAATCTCTTTTTGAAATTCTTCCACAAGTTTAAATTTTTCTTCTTCATTTACAGGAATTTTAATTTCAGGCGTAGTATAAAGTTTTGGTAAAGCTTTAATCATACTTTCTAAATCAAAACCCTTATAAACAAGTTCTAAGGCTCTTAAAAATGCGTAAATTCCATCATCATAACCAAAATATCTATGTTTAAAGAAAATATGTCCGCTCACTTCAGCAGCTAAATCAATATCTTTTTCTTTCATCATTTTTTTGATATTAGAATGTCCTGTTTTTCCCATAAAAATAGTTCCAAATTTAGCCACTTCATCAAAAAGATTTTTAGAACATTTTACCTCACCTAAAATGCGTGGATTAGGAATATTTTTAGCAAACAAATAACAAAGCTCATCCCCACAAAATACATGAGTTTTACTCAAAGCAACCATTCTATCAGCATCCCCATCAAAAGCAAAAGCTAAAGAATAATCTTGATTTTGATTTAAAAACTCTCTAATCGCACTTAAGTTTTCTTCTTCTGTAGGATCTGGAGCATGGTTTGGAAACTGTCCATCAGGCTTTGCAAACATTACATGAGCTTTTAAATTTAAAGCCTTGATTAAAGGCTCTATCACCACTCCAGCCGCACCATTTGTACAATCAACACCAAATTTATAATTAAAATCCTTTAAAAAACTAAATTGCTCGCACATAAATTTCACATAAAGGCTTAAAATATCGTATTTTTCTACTTCTAAATTTTCTTCAATATCATCATCTAAATGCTTATAAACTTCTTTTGAAAACTCTTTTAATTCCACACCAAAAAAACTTTCTTTATTGATAGTGATTTTAAAACCATTATAATCTTTTGGGTTATGAGAGCCTGTTATCATAACATTTGCATCAAATTTCAAGCCCTCATAGAGACTAAAATATCCCAATGGAGTTGGCACAAGCCCTATATCATAGATTTTTATCCCCGCTTTGTTAAATCCACTCACTAGATAATTAAAAAGTTCATTTGCACTATATCTTGCATCATAGCCCACACTCACATTTTCACAGCCTTTATTTAGCATGGTTTGTCCCAAGCAAAAACCTATAGCCTTAACACTTTTTTCATTTAGTTCTTTGCCATAAAGCCCTCTTATATCATATTCTCTAAAAATCACATCTAACATTTTTTTCCTTCAAATTCATCTCTTCTTTGACCTAAATTTATCGTTTTTCTAAAGCAAATTTGGATAGAAAAGAAATTTTTGCTACAATTTTACATTAATTTCACTAAATGAAGGAAAATTTATGGATGAAGAATTAGAAAACGAAGAAACAAAAAAGAAAAAAGGCGGTTCACTTGTAATTATTATTGTTATTTTACTTTTTGTTTTACTTCTTAGTATTATGGGAGTGATTGCTTGGCTTATTTCAAGCAGTTCAAGTGATGAAAGTGAAGTCAAAGAAGCTCCAAAAGAAGAGACAAAAGCTGATAAACCTAAAATTTCAGCTCCTACTCAGCGAGGTAGTGATTTTGCTAATATAGGTCCTATGTACCCACTTGATCCTTTTACCCTAAATTTACTTAGCGATAGCGGCTCAAGATATGTAAAATGCACTATAGAACTAGAACAAAATAGCGAACTTTTAAAACCTGAACTTGATAAAAAAGTCCCAGTGATTCGTGATATTATTATTCGTACATTAACAGCTAAAACTTTTGAAGAAGTAAGTACACAAAAAGGCAAAGAACGTTTAAAAGATGAGCTAGTTGGAAAAATCAATGAAATTTTAACCGATGGCTTTATTAAAAATGTTTATTTTACGGATTTTGTAGTTTCTTAAATGCGTGTAGGCTGTGATATCATCGCCATTTCTAGGATAGAAAAAATTCATTCTAGACATGGCAAAAATTTTCTGGATAAATTTCTAAGCCCAAAAGAACAAATACTCATTAAAAATCCAGCAACTCTAGCAGGTCTTTGGGCTGCTAAAGAAGCTGCTAGCAAGGCTTTGGGTGTTGGAATTTGTGAATTATGCAGTTTTTTTGATATTGAAATATCAAAAGATGAAAAAAACGCGCCTAAATTAAAATATTCTCAAAAAATTACAAAAGATTTTAATATCACTCAAACTTCCCTAAGCATTTCTCATGATAATGGTTTTGCTATAGCCATAGTGGCTATAGTTTGATTATTTTCCTATAGTTTGCTTGTCTAAATTTCTTGAAAGTATGAAATCCACCACAGGTTGTTCTCTTTTATTTGCTCTTTTACAATGATCTTTTTGAAAAAAATCTGTGATTTTGATAACAATCCTTGCCCATTTTTTGCGATTTCTTTCACGCCACGCATGAGAAGAAACGCTCTCCCAAGCATAGCCATTAAACAAGCTTGCATTTACAAAATGATCTAAGGCTCTAACACCCTGTCTTGCTCGTGCGGTATTAAAAAAAGTTCCTATAATCACGATAAAAAGATATCCTAAAACTGCTAAAGGTACTATTGCACAAAGCAGAATAGTCCCTGCTAATTTTTCTTTTAAGCTTCCTTTTAAGGTACGTTTTACACGACGACGAAAATTGGCACGAATTTTAGTTCTAACTCTTTTCATAGTTTTCTTTTGCTAAATTTTATCCTCATACCATTAGCAGAACGCACTGTTAAACGCCCTACTACATCAGGTACAAAACCTTCTTCAAGTTCTAGTTTGTAAGTTTTTAAAATATTAGCCAAAATCAAAATCGCTTCTTGCATAGCAAAACCTTGTCCTATACAAATTCTTTCCCCTACCCCAAAAGGCAAATAAGCATCTTTTTTGTATTCTCCTTCAAAACGAGAAGGATTAAATCCATGTGGATTTGTCCAAAATTCTTCATGTCTGTGTATCAGCCAAGGAGCAATCACCACCCCAGAACCTTTTTTAATAAGCTTATCTCTAACTTGGGTATCTTTTTTTGCCTCTCTTGCAAAAAATCCAACAGGAGGATAAAGTCTTAAAGATTCTTTAAAAATATTTGTTAAGTATTTAAACTGTCTTAGATGCGAAATTTCAATGGCTCCACCCTGTAAAACCTGAGTAATCTCCTCATAAGCTTTTTCTTGCTCCTTAGGATAAAGACTAAGCAAATAAAGCGTCCATGTCAAAGAACTTGCTGTGGTTTCATGTCCTGCTAAAAAAAGCATAGCCACTTGATCTAAAATTTCCTCAAAAGAAAAACGCTTATTTGTATCCGCATCCACTACTAAAAGCAAAGATCCTAAAATATCCTCAAATTCTGCATTATCCGCCATATCATATCTTGGTTTTATGATGTCACTTAAAACCTGCCTAATCACATCTCCGGCCTTAGCACGCTTACGATCTCCTAATATATAAGAAAGCCATTTTGGAAAACGAAACATACGACGCATGGCTGTATGCACGCTTTGCTCTTGAAAAGTCACAAAGGCATTTAAGATTTTTTTACCTTTTTCCTCATCGAGTTTTGAAGACATAATGGTACGAAAAATCACATCAGCGGTAATAAAAGTCATAGCTTCATCTACTTCAATAACAGCATGATTTGGATACTTGCTAAAACGATCCATCATATCTGCCACAGCTTCACTCATAAGATTAAACACTTTATTGATACGAGTCATTTCAAAACTTGGACGCAAAAGCTCTCTTTGTTTTTTCCAAACTTCACCATTTGTAGTAAAAATACTCTCCCCCAAAAGCGGACTTAAAAGCTCATGCAAAAATGCACTTTTAGGAAATTCTCTAACCTCATCAACCATCATTCTTTTAACTTCTTTAGTATCATTTATAACATAAAGATCAAAATTTGGCATCTTCACATAGCCTGTTTGCATTTTATAACTACGCTCATAAAGCCCATCAAGCCAAGATCTACGCTTTAACAAAAAAGTTAAAAGTGTAGAAGCTTTATTTTTATAAGGTTTTGGAAAAAAGGGACATTCACTCATATTTTTACCTTTTCTTCTAAAAATTTAGGCATTATGATGAAAGAAAAAAAATCATAATCACCTTTAACACTAATACTATAAAGATATAAAAAGTGCGCTTTGTTTTTATCTCTTTTTATTTTTTTATACTCATGTTTTTCATATAAAGTGTGAAATTTAGCACTTAAAAATGGGGGTGTAAATTTAGCATTTACACCACTCGTGCGGAAAAAATCCACTTGAGGAAAACATGCTCCATCAATAATCGATGTGTAATCATACCATTTTAAATCAAACCTTGAAACAAATTCAAGCTTCTTTCTAAATTCATCTGCTTTTTTTTGATAACTCACTAAAGGTATGCATTCTCCTAAAGTAAGAATTTTTAATTTACGAAGTAAAGATAAATCTAAATTTTGTCTTAAAATATACTCCAAAACTTCTATACAAACTATAGTTCCAACACTATGCGCTACTAAAATAAGCTCATAATCTTGTTTGCTTTCGTTTTGTTTTAGCTTCTCTACTATAACATTTGCAAAAAGCTTGATTCTTTCTTGCATAGCGCCTGTTTTTTTATCTTGCCAAGTAGCACAAAAAGCACAAATTCTTGCTATCCAAAATACAGCTAATTTCTTACCTAATTTAAATAAAAAATGATTTAGCAAAAATCCTAAAAAACATCCTATGATGATAGCTAAAGAAAAATGCATATAATTTTGCAAAAAAGCAAAACTCCCAAAAACTAAAACCAAAGAAAATAGTAAAGAAAATAACACATAAAAAAAAGGATAATAACCTGTGATAAGTTGATAAATCGACTCTTTGCCAAATTTGATAAAAAGCCCTGTGATAGTATAAATTCTAAAAAAACTATAACAATCTGCTAAGGCATCTTTGTAATTTTCCGACCAATTTTTCTTAACAATATCATTCCATGTTAAAAAATGATATTTAGTTTGCACTTCATCGCAAGAAATTTGAAAAAAAGGAAATGGCTCATTTTTTTCAATTTTGCTTAAATCAGCTTTAATGTTAAAAGCATGAGAATAATCTTTTAGGTTTTTTTTAAATAAATCATAATAAAATCTATAACTTTTAGGATCATATCCTGCTATATAAAATACTTCCCTATCCATACAATAATTTCTTTTTGCTTTTAATTATAACAACTTTGCTTTAAAAGCTCTCTTAATCAAAGCTTTTTAGTCTTATTTGTCTAAAAAGAAATTTTTATAAAAATTGCCGTTGAATTGGTTAGTTTGTAAAAGATATTTCTTAAAATTACACACCAAAATAGGATTAGGTTTATAAGCATGAGCTTCACGCCAAAAAAATTGAAGTTTCTTTGGATAAGATAAGCCTTCAAAATCATAAAAAGCATTGCCACAAACCTTAGTCGGACAGCCTTCTAAAATAGCACTAAGGCCTACTGTTGAATTTATAGTAATACAACCTAAAGCCTTTCTTAAAAGAACTGGCAAGTGGGTATCATGAACATATAAAACCCTTCCTTCTACATGATATTTTTGACTTAAATCGTTTATGAGTTTAGAATAATTCTTATAGCCCCTATCCATGGGATGGTGTTTAAAAACTAGATAAGATTTAGCTCTTGCATGATTTGCAAAAGAAAGTATGGTTTCCTCTATAAAGTGCTCTATGCTTTTTTTGTAATGATATTTAATTTGCGTATCGCTATAAACTTGTAAAATCGCCAAAAAGTACTTTTTTTCTAAATTATAAATCTTTTCATTTAGTTTTTTTTCTGTAATCTTATAAAGATATTTTCTATACAATGATCTAAACCAAAATAAAAATTCAAAAGGATATAAAGTGCGATGATGAAGTTTGTTGTTAAAAAATGGAGCCAAAATAAAAGCAAACAACCAATACAAAAAAGCATCAAAAGCCATAAATTTAAATCCACCTGGAATTTCTTTTATGCTTTCTTTGGTAAAAATATTTTGAGAAAGATAAAAATTTTTATCACGCGGCAAAGAAGAATTTGCATTCACCCCATCTTTTTCCAAAGTAATACAATAAGGTCTTAAATACCCTTCTTCAAAAATCCATACTTCAATTCCTAATTCTTTAGCCACTTTAATAGCCTTAGCATGGATAATACGACAATCATTATACATTAAAATAGCATCGATTTTTTTACTTTGAAAAAAATCCCTATAGAAATTTTCAAGATCTTTTTCATCACACTTACACCTTGTTCCACTAGGATAGAAAAAAAAATCTCCACCATTAAAATTGAGTTTAAAAACTTTGGTTTGGTTTTTTTTCATTTTCATTGCAAGATGATGAAAAAAATTTCCCACAGGCCCTTGCAAGAGTAAAACATTTTTACCGCTAAATTCTTTTTTAATTTTAGTGCTAAATCTCATTTCTTTGCTAAAAATTCATAAAATCTTCTTATTTTTCTAAGCATAAAAGTTTTAAAATCTATTGCCAATTTTATATGTTTTTTTGAAAAATAATCTTTTTGTAAATTTAGCATTATATCTAAACAAACTTCAATTTCACATAAAGTTTTTGTTTTAGGATTTATATATCTTGGATATGTAATCAAAGCACCTGCTACAAGCTCCTCTAGGCTTAGTTTTCTTGTTCTTCTTTCGCATTTATGTTTATCTTTTGTTAAACCCCAACCCGCATAAAAAGGTATACCATAAGTAAAAACTTTTTTAGCTCTTAAAAGAGCATCAAAACCACTTGTAGAAGTAATAGTGTGAATTTCATCAGCAATTTTTATGACACTATCAATACTGCAATCTTTTACAATCTCATCACAAAATTCCAAGATGAGTGTTTCATCTTTTAAACCCACACGGTTGCCACTTAACACATCAGGATGGGGTTTAAAGATGATATAAGCATCTTGATTTTTAGCACGCACCTCCTTAAGTAAATCAAGAGTGGATAAGCCAAAACCCCCTAAAATCATCGAAGCATCATCTTCAACTTGAGCAGGGATTAAAATAATCTTTTGTCCTATTTTGGCATTGATTTTTAAGTCTTCATGCTTTAAGCCATTGTATTTTGAAAAGCGGTTCTCAAGTAAGATTTTTATAATATTTTTCGCCCTATTTAGCATATTTTCATCAAAGATTTCGTTTTGCAAGAGCTCTTCTAGTTTACTTGGTTTGTTTGGATCAATGTAAAGTCCTTTATCATCAACGATTAAAGAAAAAGGGCGCGTAAGATCAGAACCCAATGAAATCGAACGAATAAAACCATCTTCTACTAAAGAAATTTTAGGAGTAAAATGAGATAAATTCTCATCTTGCGCTTTTTTTATAAGAGTGCTTTTAAGAATATTATAATCTATCCTTCTACCCCAAATAAAAAATTTATCATCTTCTTTAAGCTTGTATCTAACTAAAGATTTAATAGAATTTAAAAAAATAATTTCATTATCTTTGGCCTTAAAAAAAGGCTTGATAAAATGCCTTTTCCATAAGGTAAAGCCTAGCATAAAAAGTCTATTAGAATTTGCCTTTTCTATGCTTTTATATTTTGCTAAAGTTTGAATAGTGTCAAAAATATTACTTTTTTGATTTAAATAAGGATTAAAATACTCAGCATAAAGTATATAAGCAGCATAGAAAACTTCTTCTAAACTTCTTTTTTGCATCCTTCTTTTACACTCTAATTTATCTTTTGTTAGACCCCAACCTGCATAAAATGGCATGCCATAACAAACACACTCACATTCTTGTATCAAAGCTTCAAAACCCATACCAGAAGTTTTGGTATAAACCTTATCAAAAAACTCAAGCAAGGCTATGGGATTAAAATTTTCAGTGATTAAAATACATTCTTTAGGTAAGGAATTTATAACTAAATCACTTTGTTTTTTACCGCTTAAAACATCAGGATGGATTTTTATATAAATTTTAGAATCAGGATTTTCTTTTATGGCATCTTTTATCATATCGACAGTTTTAAAATCTTTAGCAAAACCAAATTCAAGAGAGGCATCATTGGCTGTTTGAGTGATGATTAAAACGCGTTTTTCATCTTTTTGAAAATAATCATCTGGGATATCAAGATTGTTATTATACTTGCTAATTTTATATTTTTTGATAAGCTCTATAGCTTTTTTAGCTTGTTTGATTTCTTCATCTTTAAATTCATAAGTATTTAAAAGATTTTCAAGCTTTGAAGGTGCTGTTGCATCATAATAAACGCCTATATCATCTTTAATTATAGAAAAACTTGGACTATTTTCAACCCCTAAGTTTAATGAGCGGATAAATCCATCTTCTAAAAGTATGAATTTAGCCTTATATTTTTTAGCTAAATTCATAGCTTTTAAACCTGATTTTTTGCGTCCCCAGCCTATAAAAATATCTTCTTTTACTATATTTTTATCAGTGCTACATGCAACCATTTTATAAAAGTTTTTAATATTTTTTTTAAGTTTTCTAGAGGTAGTGTGAAATTTCATAATCCCCCTTCAAATTAAAGAAAATTATATCAAAAAATTCATTACCTTACACTACCTTTAGAAATATTATACCAATATTTATTTTCTAAATATTCTTCCGGAGTCCCAAAAGAAAAATAATTATCAACAATCATATAACCTATCTTATACTTTTTAATTAGCAACTCGAATACATTATCTATATAAAATTCACCATTAGTTTTTATATTCTTTTGGAATATTTTGTCCATATATTCCAACAGCAAAGAATTTTCCTTAAAATAAAAACTTCCTATCATTACCAAATTTGCATCATTAGATCTATTTTTAACAAAAATATTATCTATTTTATTATTTTCCCCTTCTACCCAAGTAAAATAATGCGGATTATTAACATTATATTTAGAAGCATGTGTAACAAATACAATAGCTTCGCATTCTTTTTGCAATCTTTTAAAATCTTTATTAATGTGCTTAGCAATTAAATCACACGGAAGAATTAAAACATCGCCTGATAAATTTCCACAAGATTCTTTATAAGAATACGCCGCACCAATCTTATTAGGCTTGACAAACCTTATTTCTTGTTTTATATTTTCCCAATATTTTTCATGATCTTGTGCACCAACGCAAATAATTTTCGTCTCAACATCTTTTAGAGTGTCAATTATACTCTCTATAATACTTGTTTTACCAAGAGGTAAAAATGGTTTTGGTTGGTTAAAATTAAGGTTTAAAAATCTCTCTCCTCTACCAGCAGACAATATAACAGTGTTTTGTATTTTTATTTTTTCATTATTAACATCTTGTGAATTAAGTTTTTCTTTTACATATTCAAAATCTTTTGGAGTACCAAATTGATAAAACTTCTCTATTAAAGGATAGCACAAAACATTTTCTAGATAATTATTAGTTACTGACACATAATATTCTCCAGAAACCATATCTTTTGCTTCTATTTGTTTTTTTATTGCTTCAATAGCCAACTTTAAGGTTCTAAAATAATAAATACCGGAAGAATAGTATTCTTCAAATTTATTCTTAGAATTATATTTTTCTATAACTTCGTATACTTTATAAGTATTATCATATACCTTGCATGCTGCATACACATTTTCTAAAGGCAATAAATGAGGATGACAGCCAGTATAACAAGGAATTATAGCCTGAGCTTCTGGGTTTTCTTGTACAAATTGCAGAAAATCTTTGTAGTCCCATTCTTGTCCAAAATCACAATAGCTAACAATAACTTCCTCATCAAGTATATCTTGTAACTGTGACACCACGCCATATAAGCTTCCAGCAGGTCCTAGTTTTTCCCTTTTATAAATAATAATTTTTGCTTTAATTTTTCTAGATAAAACAAAATCTTCAAATTTACTTTTCTCACACTCTTGGACAATAAAATAAAAAATATCATTTTGAACATCAAAGCATTCAACCACGTAATCCAAAATAACCTTATCTTCCATAACCTTAATAAAAGGTTTTAAATCTTTATATCCAGCTTCTTTAAATCTCTTGCCTATTCCAGTTGCGGGTATAATAATATTCATTCTAACTCTCACTTTCCATAATTTTTTTTCTATATTGCTCATCAGGCAAATTCAACAATTTATCAACTTCACTCACTTTTAATGGGTTTAGATTAATTTGTTTTTTAATAGCAATATTCTCCATTACATTTCTAAATAACCATAGCTCCTCATTAGTCTTATCAACTGCATCATCTGGAGTATATACAAAATCATTTTGTTCAAAAAACTCACTTTTTAATTGATTATATAATTCTATTATATCTTGAATTTGCTCTGCGTAAACAACAACACCATGATTTCGTAGCAATATTATACCTTTTTCTTGATAAGAATAATTTTTTCTTAATGCTTCATACAAATCATTTCCGGGTAAAGCAAAATCAATAGCTTTATAATTTTTAAATTTATATTCTTTGGCGCATAAATAAGGCAAAATATAAACAGGATGATAATGTGCTACATATTTATTTTTAAACACTATATGCATTTTGATTTCCATAGATGGTTTCACAATATCTTCAGAATAATCTTTGCAATAAGAAAGAGAATTGATATTATTTTTAAAAATAGAAATTTTATGTTCTTTTTTTAAATCCTCACCTGAAGCCTTAATGATAAAATATTCATCATTCTTTATAGAAATATTTCCACCTTTTGAAGGAGCATCCAAAATATTGCCAAAAATTTTACACAATTCTTGGTAATCTTTAATACACTCATCAAGTTTTTCTTTACTGTATATCATTTTTCCCTACCCATCTATTTTGCAAAATCAAACCAAAAATGTCTTTTACAGTCTGAATCAAATCTTCATATCTACCAGTATATTCTTTTTTTAAATAATCACTCAATAATATATCTCTTAGATGTATTTTAAAAACACCATCTCTAACTATAATTAAAAAATTTGCATTGTCTTTTTGTTTTTCAAGGTATTTTTTATAATCCTCTTTTCGCTTTTGTATAGTATTTATAATCTTTGAATGACTGTAATTTCTTTCTTTACTATCTCTATTTATCTTCTGCCTATCTGCTTCATCTGAATCAATGTATATTTTAATTTTTACAAAATCTCCTATAACCTCTTGATATAGAGTATGTAAACCCTCTATAATTACAATGTCTAAATCTTTGATCTTAATCTCATCAGATTTAACAATCACTCCATTTTTATGATCATACAATGGTATATATAGTTTATTCCCTATGTCTTGATAGATATGTTTTATATCTATAGCCAGTTGAATAAGATTATTTGCCTCCGGATTATAATGCGTCACTCTCTCCCACATTTTAGAATGTCTTTCATATTTATGATAGCCATCTGTGCTAATAATAAAACTTTTATGTATTTCATCAATAGCATTGCTCAAAGTAGTCTTTCCACTTCCGCTTTTTCCAGAAATTGAAATCAGCAATTTTGAACAATTATATGGATAATAATTTATCCTATACCCCCCCCCTAGAAAATCATCGGCAATAGAATCTCCAATCATTACAATTTCTTCTTCATCAACAAGCTCTCTATAAAGTTCTAAAGCTCTATTGACAAGTGCTTTATTTGGCTTTTCAAGTTCAAATTCTTCAGAACATACCAAATAATCAATCATATTTGTCAAATTTGCACAATTTAGCTTATGGATTTGCTCAATAAAATAAAAATTTGTTATAGCTATTACTTTTTTATTAAGACTTTTAATAAAATATAAAAATTCAAACATTGTTTTGTCTACTTTTAAATTTCTTGTAAAAATAGAAATATATAATTTAAACATTTCACTAGCTTTTGAAAAATGAATATTTTTATTTTCACAAATAAGTTTAAAATACAATTCTTTTTTATGATGATTTGCAGATAATCCTCTTTTTGCAATCATCTTTTTTGCTAGATCATAATCTTCTAGCGTAAAACCATATTGTTTCATTACAACTTCTAAAGCATTTTTGTGTGCAAATGTATAATTAAACAAAGTATTATCAATATCAACCATAATAAGTTTATATTTTTCAGCTATTTTTTTAAAATTAAACATACATACTCCATAGCTCAGGTTTTTTGGTGCACACAGAAAATCCTTTTGGCAGAATACTTTGAATAGGTTTTATAAGTTCTATATATGATAGATCATATAACTCAGGAGAAACCAATATAGGTTCAACTTGTTCTAGTTTTGGCTTGACATTATAAATAAATTCTTGATAATCTTTAAGATTGAAATTAAAAAATTGTGAATAATCTATCCAAACATACTTAGGTTTACTAATTTCCATAAGTCTTTTATTGTAAAATTCAACATCTGAGATTCTAATAATAAATTTACCTTGATGTCCATTTTTTGATAATCTTAAAATATCTGGAATTTGAGAATCTAAAAAAAAATATTCAAAATTATTACCGAGCAACTCTATCGTTTTTTCCTCTAATCCCGATTCTTTCACGTTGCAAATTATAGGGATATTTTTCATAAATTGAATTTTTTCTTTTAAAAAAGGATATACAGATTTTTTTTCTAATAAATCGTGGTTTAATACTAATTTTTCATTATATCTCAAGTCAATTTCTATGCCATAATTTTCAATAGAAAACTCCAAATTATTTTGACGATGTAAAAATATCATCTTATATCCTTTTTTATATAAAATTCCCTTTTCAACTTCCTAATCTCAAGCAACAACTTGATATACCCCCCCCCATACCAATTTTTATTAGCTTTGATTAATTCTTGACCAAGTTTATAAGTAAAACATTCTTTTTCTTTTAAAGCCTCTTTGTAATCAGGATAAGCTTCTAATGGAGGTAGTTTTAAAGAAGGATCTTTTTTTATTTTTTCTTGAAAGATTTTTTGTTCTTGTTTGTGCTTGTCATAAATATATGATAATACAAAAGGCATTCTTATATAACCAAATATAGATTTAGAATTAACTATCATAGCTTGACCAAGTTTATAAGAGAGTTGGTTTTGAATACGAGCTTTAGCTGAAT
>NZ_MJXP01000043.1:0-97577 GCF_001762855.1 Campylobacter sp. BCW_6467
GATTTAGATTTTTCTGCCTTCAACCTAAATATATATTAAAATAATATAAGCAAGATCTGTTCCATTTTGGGGTGGAGTTATCCCAAAGTCCTTACAATCAAACTTTTAGGCAAATTGAAATACTCTATAAGTTCTTTCTCTTTTTCTCTCATTTCTCCATTATCATTTTCATGATCAAAACCTAACAAATGAAGCATAGCGTGGATAAAAAGCAAGCTTATTTCTTCTTCATAGCTATGCCCTAACTCTTTAGCCTTTTCTTTTGCCAAATCCACATTAATCACAACAGAACCCAAAGGCAAACTCTCATCGATATTTTCAAGCGGAAAAGAAAGTACATCAGTGGTTTTATCTTGTTTTCTTTGCTCTAAGTTAATTTCTTGCATTTCTTTACTATCCACAAAGACAAGCTCCACATCTTTAGGACTTAAAAAACTTGCTATAGATTCTAAAAAATCACATTTTTCATTACTTAATATCATAAACCTTCCTTAATCAAATGATATAAATTTTCTATTTCTTCATCATCAAAAATCGCACAATTTTTACTGCTATAAAATTGTTTTAGTTTTTTCTCTTCAAACTCAAATCCTAAAGCACATTGAGAATGCGAAGGTAAAAAAGCCCTTAGTAATGTAATGGAATTTTGAATTTTCTCATCACAGGCAAAACAAAAAAAATCTTTATGCAATCTTCCTTCAAATTCCAAAATTTTTAAATAAGCATCAACAATAACACGCTTTGGATTTTGTTTTTCAAACCTTTTCACACACTCATCAAGTAAATCAAAATAAAAACTATCAAGCTCTTCCACATCTTTTAAGTGTCTATATAAAAGACGGATAAATTCTTGCCAAATAAGCATTTTATCCCTTTGCATAATCCATAAAAATCCCAAATGCAATACATCTTTAAGTCTTGGTAAAAAACTAGGATTTTCTTCTAAAGCAAAGTCGATTTTATAGCCGCTTAAAATACTAGAATGTCTAAGTCCATAAAAACGATAAGCCTTAATAAGCATTTTAGGACTTAAAATATAAACGATCAAATCCTCATCTTTAACTTTTTGAGTATGAAGTATAAAGCCTTGCATTAAACAATTTCAATACCATAAGCCCTAAGTATATCAAAAGCGGATTTTTCTAAATTTTCATCAAAACTTGCACTTAAATTTTGGTGTAAAATTATCCTTGCATTAGGCTTAGCGCCAAAAGCTAAAATGATATTACAAAACACACAAATATGAGAAACAAGCCCTGCAAAATGAAGTTCTTCATAATCGCTTTTTTGTATGAAATTAGCTAGTTCTAAGCTACCAAAAGTATTTTTATAAAAAATTTTATGAGCTTTTTGTAAAAAAGGTTCAAATTCCTTTGGCATTTGCCAACCCAAACTCTCTTTAATACAATGTTTTACAGGTAAATTTAAACCTTCTTTACTTTGTAGATAATGTTCATCATGCGTATCATAGGTTAAAAGCAAATGCGTGTTATTAAAATCGATTTGATTTAAGGCTTTAAGAATATTTTCTTTGATTTTTAAAGCCTTATCAAAACCTAAACTTCCATCAATAAAATCATTTTGATAATCCACTAAAACAAAAGCTTTTTTCATGCTTTTATGCCTTTTGAAGCCAAAAACTCTCCGTGTGTAAATTGGCAAAAGCGGTTTTTAAACTTGTAAAAAGCTTAGGATGATCTTTTTCTAAATTTGCTAAAAGCTGTTTAGCTTCTTCTCTAGCGTGGGGGAATTTTACATTTTTTTCGCTGAGTTTCATACCAGGACAAAATTCATTTCCTATCACGCTAAGTTCATTTTGTGTAGCATTATCCCTAAGCTGTCTTTCTCGCACAAAAATCAAAGGGCGTATCACAATTACACCGCGTTTGCTTTGATAAATAGGCGCTAAGGTTCTTAAAGCTCCATTATGAATAAAATTCATAAAAAAGCTTTCTGCTGCATCATCTAAATGATGGGCTATAGCAAGCTTGTTAAAACCTTTTTCAAGAGCGTAAGTATATAAAGCTCCACGACGCATTCTCGAAAAATAACTACAAAAACTTGAATTTTCTCTTATGGTATCGCCTGAAACTTCATAAATATTTGAATCAAGCACGCTATGTTTAATGCCGTGTTCTTCACAATGTGCATGAAGATGAGAATAATCCTCGCCCATGCCATAACTCAAAGTTACCGCTTCAAGTTCAAATTTAAAAGGAGCATGAGCTTGCATACGATTTAAAAGATGGGCTAAAGCCAAAGAATCTTTCCCGCCACTAAGCCCTAAAAGAACCCTATCTCCATCTTTAATAAGTCCAAATTTAGCATTAGCTTGTGCAACTTGGCGTATGAGTTTTTTGCTAAGATTTATCATAACTTCTCGCACATTTTAAGCACAAAATTGGCTGAAATTTTAGCTGAATTGATCACAAATTCATCAAAATCAAATTCAGCCTTTTCCCCTGCTTTATCACTCATAGCTCTTAAGATAAAACAAGGCACCTTTAAAGCATCACAAACCAAAGCCACACTTGCGCCTTCCATTTCACAAGCATCCGCATTGAAAATTTCTCTAATTTTTGCTTTTTTTGCTTCATCGCAAATAAACTCATCTCCCGTTGCAATAATGCCTGCACGCAGTTTGATATTTAATTCCTTAGCAACTTCTAAAGCAAGATTGTTTAATTTCTCATCGGTTTTGATAAAAATTTCATTACCTGGAACAAAACCTAAAGGATGTCCAAAAGCGGTAATATCAAGATCGTATTGAGCTAATTTTGTTGCGTAAAGCAAATCACCAATTTCAAGTTCAGGATTAAAAGCACCCGCAACTCCTGTAAAAAGCAAAGCTTGTGCGCCAAATTTTTCTATCATCACACTAGCACTAAGAGTAGAATTTACCTTGCCGATTTTAGAATACGCTAAAACAAGTTCATGATTTTTATACTTTGCAAAATAATAAGTATTATTAGCGTGTTCTATTTTTGTATAATCTTTAAGTGTTTCAAGTAAAGGAGTGATTTCTTCACTCATGGCTCCTAAAATTGCTATTTTCATCATATAACCTTTAAAAATTCATCAATATCATTCATATTTGTTAAAGCATAAGTTTCTTTTGAAGTGATTTTTTTATTCAAACCCTTAAGCACACTTGCGCCAAATTCTATGAAATAATCTACTTCATTTTCACATGCCTTAATGCTTTGTTTATAAAGCACAGGAGAGATAAGTTGTGCTTTTAAAAACTCAAGGGCTTCTTCTTTGCTTGTGTAAATTTTGGCATTTGCGTTAGAAATTACGGCTTTAAAATTTGGTTTTAACACCTTTTCAAGCTCCACACAAAGCTTAGCTGAAGCATTTTCCAAAAGAGGACAATGACTTGCCACGCTCATATTTAAAAGCATAGCTCTTTTAGCTCCTGCTTCTTTAAATACACTTTCATAACTTGCTAAATCAGGTTTTAAACCTGCTACAACGATTTGTCCATCGCAGTTATAATTTGCAGCGAAAATTTGCTTATTTTCTTTTTGTGCTTTTTGGCAAAGCTCTTCAACTCTTTCATCACCAAGCCCTAAAACAACCATCATACCCGCTTCAACTTTTACACAATCTTCTTGCATAAAAAGCCCTCTTTTATTGACCAAAGAAAGAGCCTCTAAAAAATCAAAAGCACCATTAACAGCTAAGGCTGAAAATTCACCTAAAGAATGCCCTAAGGCAAATTTCGAACTTAAATCAGATTTTTTTTCAAGCAAAACACTATAAGCCATTAAGGAATTTAAAACGATGGCAGGTTGAGTAAATTCACTTTGATTGAGTTTTTCGTTTTCTTCAAAAAGCAAATGTTTAAAATCAATCTTACAAAAATCACTTGCGTTTTGAAGGAGTTCTTTGGCTTTTATAGAGTTTTCATAAAAATCTTTTCCCATGCCAAGACTTTGAGAGCCTTGACCTGGAAATATAAATGCAGTATTCATTAATGACAACCACAACCACAACCGCCGCCGCCACAGCAACCGCCGCCACCGTGTCCGTGATGATGATCGTGTTTATGTCCGCTTCCACAACCACAACTATGACTTCCTGCGATAATACCTGTAAGAATTTCATCTTCACTCGCAGCTCTAGCATCTACGATATTTAAAGAAAAAAGCAAATCACGACCTGCATAAGGATGATTATAATCAATTGTGACATCATTTTCGCCAATTTCTTTTACAGTTACACGAACGGTTTCACCATTTTCACCTTCGCCAAAAAGCTCCATACCTACCTTTAAATCAATACCTGCAAATTGCTCTTTTGGCAAAGTTTGAATTGCATTTTCATCGTATTCGCCTAAACCTTTTTCTTTTTGAATTACCACATCAGCATTGCTAGGGCAATCAAGCTTCATCACTTCTTCTTCTAAGCTTTCTAAAATCTGACCTTTGCCTAAAATAAAAGAAATAGGTTGAGAGTATAAATTTGATTCTAAAACTTCATTTGTATTTGCGTCTTTTAACTCATAAAACATTGAAACTACGCTATTTTTTTCTATAGCCATTTTATCTCCTTAATTTATTTTCTATTAGGTGAAGCTTTTGCTTCGGGTGAATTTGGATAATTAGTTTTTAAAGCTTTATAAAAACCATTTGCTGTTTTTGTATCACCTGTTTTATCCAATGAAATGGCAGTATGATATAAAAGTTTTGGGAAATAATCCCCTTTTGTACTCAAAGAAGAACTTTTTTTATAATAAACAATAGCATTGTTATAATTTTTTTGTTTATACTCGATCTCCCCTAACCAAAAATTTGCTCTTGCAGGTTTATACTGCTTTGTTATGAGAAAATTTAATTTTGCTTTGGAATCTTCAAAAGCATTTTTATCAACATCTTTTATCGCTAATTCTAAAATTTCATTATTTTTTTTCTTTTTCCAAGATTCATCAATTTGTTTTGCTTTATCATCCTGGGTATTTTGAGTATTATTGTTTTCAATGGTACTATTTGAATCTGCAGTTGAAACAACAACACTAGGTGTAATAGTTTTAACGCTTAAATTTGCATCATTTAATTCGTTTTTAGAAACATAATTTGCATTAATAGCATCTACTAAAGAACTAAGTTCGGCTAAAACTTTTTTTACTTGCTTATTATTAGCTTCTTGAATTTTTCTACTTTCTTCAACATAAGCCTTTAATTTTTGAATTTCACTAGTAAAATTATTTTCAATATTTTGATTATTCTCTTCAACTTGACTTAATCTAGAATTTGATTTAGCATATTGAGAATTTATACCTTCTAAAGTGCTTTGTAAACCCTCGATTCTTTCGTTAATTTCATTAATTCTAGCATTTGTTTGTATATTTTCATTATTTAAATTATCTAACTTTTCTTTAAATAATTTTTCATTTGAAGTTAAACCATAAGAAGAATTGCTTGTTATATCTCCTGCACCAAAAGCTGAGCTTTCTGCATAAAGTAAAGTAGCTCCAAGAAGAGCTACTGTGAATATTTTTTTCATTAATTATCTTGATAATTTAAATTCAGCACGTCTGTTTTGCGCATCACAAGCTTTAGTTTTTTCAGTGCACACAGGATTTGTTTCTCCATAGCTTTTAACAGCAATTCTATCAGCATTTACACCTTTAGCGATTAAAGCTTCTTTTACAGCTTTTGCTCTTTTTAAACCTAGAGCTTGGTTATATTCATCAGTTCCCCACTCATCGCAGTTTCCTTCAACAGTAATACTTACACCGCTTACTTCAGTGTTAAAGATATTAGCATTCGTGCTTACAACATTTTGCATATCAGGACGAATGTTGAATTTATCAAAATCAAAATATACTTTATTTAAAGTATCATTAAGTTGAGAAATTTTTGAATCAATATCCCAACCATCACTTCCACCTGAACCACGATTTGAATCAACACTACTATCACCGCTTACGCTAGTGCTTTTTGTGCTACAACCACTAATAACAACTGCAAGAGCTGCAATTGAAGTAAAAAGAATTTTTTTCATTTATGACCTTTCAAAGTTAATAAATTCTTACTATTATATCTAATTTTTAATTAATTTTAACCTAAAATTGAAATTTTTACCAATCAATTGATTGAATTTTTCCAACCCTAAGAGGAAAATAAAAAGTCTTATTTGCATTTACACGAATAACACCTAAAGCACTTTGCGCACCTAAATATTTAATAAATACTATACTTCCACCGTCACTAGAAAATCTTGGAAATAAATTTTTTCCATTTGCTGTAAGTTGACGAATATAATCACTATTAATTGACATCAAATAAATATTAAAAACACCTGCTTGATTTGGTTCACGACTTGAGTAAACCAAAAAATCTTTATAAGTCGAAACAGCCGAATTGTTTCTACCATGAAAAACAACTTGTTCAGCACTATTGCTATTTAAATCTTGCATAAAAATATTAGGATATCCTAAACGATCGCTTACAAATACCACTTTACTATCATCTGAGCCAATAAAATTTCCATTAACATCAATACCAGAATAATTAGTTAATTGTGTTAGATTTTTGGTATTTAAGTCATATAAATAAACATCAGGCTGATCTTTTGGAGCCATGGTAACAAGTAGTTTACTTCCATCTACACTCACATCACTTGCTACAACCATACCGCCGCTTGATAAAATTTTACTAGCTTTATTGGTATTTAAATCATAACGGTATAAAGTTGGCTTATCATGATCATAAGCTGTATAATAAAATAGAGTTTGTTCTTTATTTCCCCATTTTGGAAATAAATTAAGCCCACCATCAACAATAACTTTTTGATAAGTTAAAGTATAATCAGCCATAATAATTTGACTTTTCTTAGAGCTAGAATTTCTCGCGATCAAAATTTTATGATCCATCCAATCAACAGGTGCAAGTCCTAACGCATTTACAGAAGCTTTGACGCTTTTATGTGCCAAAAATGGATATTGCTCTAAACCATTTAAAGTATAAGTTTGCTCTGACTTATCAGAACCGCCAGCTTTTATTTTTACATTTAAACTCAAAGTGTTACCATTTTTATTTAAAGCGTATTCAAAAGTATAATTACTTGTCTCAGTTGCATTAGCAACAACTTCAAAGTTTGAACTTACTTTCAAATCGTTCACAATGATATTATAAAAGCTTTTCTTTAAATTCTCATCACTTAAATTTGAATTGTCTTTAACAATAATCTTTGGTAAAACTACACCAGAATTAACAACATCAATCACTGGATCTTCTGCCCAAAGACTTCCTAAAAAGACTAAAAAAATTGCTACAATTTTTTTCATTTTTTTCTCCTAATCATTTTTAACTTTTGCTTCATCTCTTAAATTCATGGTAATGCTTATATTTTTATTTTGCGGAGGATAAGTAATAAATTTACCTTTTTGACTTTCTAAAAATTCAGCCACTTTAGCATCATATAAAGGATTCCCACTTTTTTCAACTGAAGTATAGCCAAATTTTCCATTTTCATCAATAAAAATTTTTACCTTAACAGAAATTTTTTCACTATTTGGATAATACTGAGTCCATCTTTGAGTGATAATACGCACAACTTTCCCTAAAAATTCATCATAAATTCCAATCTTTTGCGCCTTTGTGTTTTCTCCTTGCGTTGAACTTTCTTCTTGAAGTAAACTATCATTAAGTTGTTTTACAAGTTCGGAAGCTTGAGGTTTTGGAGCACTAGAAATTCCTGATTTAGCACTTGATTGAATTTTTGTAGTCTTTTCTTCTTGTATTTCTTTAATATTTCCAAAAAGCTCATTAAAATTACTTGCCTTTTGGTCAATATCTTCAGTTTTAACTGTTTTATTTGTAGTCTGAGCAAAAAGCTTTTCTATATCAATTTGCTCTGTTGGTTTTTGTATTTCTTTAGGAGTGTTGCTTTGAGTAATAACTTGTTTTGATGGTTCAGCAAGTTCAATATCTACAAAACTATCTTTTATATCGGTATATTGTATAGCAGGTTCAACCTCGCTTACAAGTCTAAAAAAAACAAGAATTACTATACTGATATATATTACTAAAGCAAGTAAAAACGAATTTAAATTACTCAAACCATAATTTTTCATGATTATTCAGTCTGTAAAGCAACTTTATTAAATCCTAAATTTTTTACACTTCTTAAGACTAAAATAACATCGTCATATTTTAAGCTTTTATCAGCGCGTATAAAAACCGGATCTTCGGTATTAAATTGTGCTTTTCTTTGAGCAAGATTGTCAGCAAAACTTATAAAATCGTATTTTTCTTGATTTAAAAAAATTTCTTTTTTTGCATTAATACTAATAATTAAACTCTTAACAGTTGGAGAGCTAGTATTTTTTTGACTACCTTGTGGAAGATTAATTTTTTCTTCATAAGTAATGCTTGGAGCTGTTACCATTAAAATCGCAAGCAATACAAGCATAATATCTACTAAAGGCGTGATATTAAGTTCAGGTTTTTCATCATCAAATGGCATTTTTAACCTTATTTACTCGAACTTATAACTTTAATCTCGCTATCAATAATGCTTAAAAGTTCGAAAGCTTTTCTTTTAATGATAAGATGAAATGTATAAGCAGGAATTGCCACTAAAATACCACAACCTGTAGCAACTAAAGCCTCGCTGATTTTAGGAGCTATGATACTTAAAGAATTTTGAGTTCCAAGCCCACCAAAAGTTTCAAGTATAGAAATAACTGTCCCAAAAAGACCTATAAAAGGTGAAGTTGAAGCAATAATACTAAGCCAAGTAAGTCCAGCAGAAGCGCGACGACTTGCTAAATTTTTATAGATTTCTAAATGATTTGAAGTTGTATCATTGCATTTTCTTAAAATCGAATCAGTACGACTTAAATCCTTCTCACCCAAGAGCAAAGTTTCTAAACTTTCTTTTTCCTTATTTCTCCATGTAGCCAAATAAGTCAATCTAGCAAACAAAATACTAAACGCTAAAATAAAATATAAAGAAAGCCATAATAAAACTATATAAGTAATAATACTTGAACTATTGAAAAAATGAAATATAGCTTCAAAATTCATTAATGCATCCTTGCATTATCAAGTTTTGAAAAAGTTGCTGCTAAAGCTGCATTATCAGAACTCATAGATTTGATCAAATCTTTTGCTTGAGCAAGATTTTTTTCAATCTCACTTTCATCACTTCCGCAAACCCAAACCGCACCCTTTGCTAGCACGCAAATCTTATCTTCATCTACCTTTGCATGCCCAGCATCAATAGCAATTAATTCATGATTTAAATCAGCTTTTTCAATATCAATTACTCCAGATTTTAAAGAAGAAACCAAAGCAGCATGTCCTTTAAGCACACCAAATTCTCCTTCACTACCCGGTAAAGTAACAGATTTTACTTCTCCTTGATAGATTACACCCAAAGGCGTAACTATCTCGAAATTAATCAAATCGTTCATAAATTAACCTTTTAATTTATCCGCTTTTGCAATAGCTTCATCTATATTTCCAACCATATAGAAAGCATTTTCTGGTAAATGATCATATTTACCTTCTAAAATTCCCTTAAATCCTGCTATTGTATCTTCAAGGCTTATATATTTTCCTGGGCTACCTGTGAAAACTTCTGCAACGAAAAATGGTTGTGATAAGAATTTTTCAATCTTTCTTGCTCTTTCAACTACAAGTTTATCCTCTTCGCTAAGCTCATCCATACCTAAAATGGCGATGATATCTTGTAAATCTTTGTATTTTTGAAGCACTGATTGAACACCACGAGCAACTTTATAATGTTCTTCTCCAATGATATTTGGGTCAAGCATTCTTGAAGTTGAGTCAAGTGGGTCAACTGCAGGATAAATACCCTTTTCAGCAATAGCTCTATTTAAAACCGTTGTAGCATCTAAGTGAGCAAAAACAGTTGCTGGAGCTGGGTCGGTTAAGTCATCAGCTGGAACGTAAACAGCTTGAACTGAAGTGATTGAGCCTTTTTTAGTTGAAGTAATTCTTTCTTGGAATTTACCCATTTCACTTGCTAAGGTTGGTTGATAACCCACAGCTGATGGAATTCTTCCTAAAAGTGCTGACATTTCAGAACCTGATTGTGAAAATCTAAAGATATTATCAATAAACATAAGCACATCAAGACCCATTTCATCTCTAAAATACTCAGCCATTGTTAAACCTGTTAAAGCAATACGATTTCTTGCCCCTGGTGGTTCATTCATTTGTCCATAACATAGAGCAACTTTGTCTAAAACATTACTTTCTTTCATTTCATTATAAAGGTCATTTCCTTCACGAGTTCTCTCACCCACACCTGCAAATACAGAATAGCCACTATGCTTAAATGCAACATTGTGAATAAGCTCCATAATAATAACAGTCTTGCCAACACCTGCACCGCCAAAAAGACCTACTTTACCACCTTTTGCATAAGGAGCAAGCAAATCTACAACTTTAATTCCTGTTTCAAAAATCTCACTTTTTGTGCTTTGATCTTCAAAAGCTGGCGGATCTCTATGAATTGCCCATTTTTTATCAAAAGGAATTTCTTCACCTTCATCAATCAAATCTCCAGTAACATTGAAAATTCTTCCTAAAACTTTCTCACCAACAGGAACACTAATAGGAGCACCTAAAGCCTCAGCTTTTAAGCCCCTTACCAAACCATCTGTCATATCCATAGCAATAGTTCTAACTCTATTATCTCCCAAATGAGCTGCTACTTCTAAAACAAGTTTATGTTTTTTTCCTTCGCTTTCAAAATTTACAACAATTGCTTCATTAATTTGAGGTAAATAGTCGTTAAAATCTACATCAACAACCGGACCTAATACCTGTGAAATAAATCCTTGCATTATTTATCTTCTCCTTAAAATTTACTATTTCATTGATTCAACACCACTGATAATTTCTATAAGCTCAGTAGTAATGGATTCTTGTCTTGCTTTGTTATAAGCTAAATTTAGTTGTTTCACTCTTGCTTTTGCGTTATTAGTTGCATTATCCATAGCTTGCATTCTTGCGCTATGCTCTGCTGCCAAAGAATCGATTAACGCATAATACATATTATACTCAAAATATGTTTTCATTAAATCTTCTAAAAGCTCAGTTCCTTCCGGTTCAAGCTCTAAAAGAGAATTATGAGTCTGTTCAATACTCTTTGGTTCAACTGGAATAAGATGATTGATTTTAAGTTCTTGGGTAATCATATTTTTATAACCATTATGAACTAAAATCACTTCATCTGTATTTCCATTTAAAAAATCATCTACAGCAGCATGAATTACTTCACATGCTTTCTCATAATCAGGACTAGAACTAAGATGGAAATATTTCTCTAACAATTCTATTTTTTGAAAATTAAAATATTCAATCCCAGTTTTACCTATAGCTCTAAGACGAATATTAATATTTTTTGCTTCATATTCTTTTAGCATTTCACTTACTGTTTTTAAAGTCTTAATATTAAAACCACCACATAAACCTTTATCTGCAGTGATAAATATTAAATCTACGGTTTTAATTTGTTCTTTTTTATGGAACAAAGATAAACGCACATCATCTTCATTGTGAACAATTTTATTGATCTGAAATGAAATTTCACTCAAAATTTCATCGATTTTTTGTGCATAAATTTTTGATCTTTTAGCTGCTTCTTCTGCTTTTTTTAACTTAGCAGTAGAAACTAGCTTCATAGCATTTGTAGTCTTTTGAGTGTTATGAACACTTTTAATTTTTCTTTTAATTTCTTTTAAATTAGACATAAAAGACCTTATAAATGATTTGCTTTAAACTCATTAATTGCTTTAGCTAGTTTTTCTTCCAAGTCAGAATCTAAAGCTTTTTTAGAGCGAATTTGCTCAAAAATATCTGGATGTTTTGCCTCAATAAAAGGATAAATTCCATCTTCAAATTCTTTAATTCTAGAAACAGCAATATCATCTAAGAAACCTTTGGTTCCTGCAAAAATTAAAACTACTTGTTTTTCAACGCTAAGCGGAGAATAAGGTGGTTGTTTTAAGAGTTCAACCATTCTTTGTCCACGTTCAAGTTGTTTTCTACTTGCCTCATCTAAATCACTAGCAAATTGTGCAAAAGCTTGGAGCTCTCTATATTGAGCAAGGTCAAGTCTTAATGTACCTGAAACTTGTTTTGTAGCTTTAATTTGAGCAGCCCCACCTACACGAGATACCGATAAACCAACGTTGATTGCAGGACGAATTCCTGAGTTAAATAAATCAGTTTCTAAGAAAATTTGTCCATCTGTAATTGAAATAACATTAGTTGGAATATAAGCAGAAACATCTCCTGCTTGTGTTTCAATTATCGGCAATGCCGTCAAAGAACCAGCACCTAATTCATCATTTAGCTTGCTTGCTCTTTCAAGCAATCTTGAATGAAGATAAAAAACATCGCCTGGATAAGCTTCACGACCTGGGGGACGACGCAAAATCAAAGACATTTCGCGATAAGCTACAGCGTGCTTACTCAAATCATCATAAACAATTAAAGCATGTTTTGCATTGTCTCTAAAAAATTCGCCCATGGTTACACCAGTATATGGAGCTAAGTACTGTAAAGCTGCAGGATCTGAAGCACCAGCATTTACAACAATAGTATATCCCATAGCACCATGTTCTTCTAGTCTTTTAACCACTTGTGCTACTGTACTTTGCTTTTGACCAATTGCAACATATATACAGATAACCCCTTGACCTCTTTGAGATATAATAGTATCAACAGCAACAGTAGTTTTACCTGTTTGTCTATCACCTATGATAAGCTCTCTTTGACCACGACCAATTGGCACAAGTGCATCAATAGCTTTAATTCCTGTATGTAAAGGCTCATGAACACTTTTTCTCGCCATAATACCTTTTGCTTTTTCTTCAACAAAACGATATTCATTAGCATTGATCACACCTTTAGCATCAATTGGCTCACCTAAAGCATTTACAACACGGCCAATCAAAGCCTCACCTACTGGAACTTTAAGTAATTTCTTAAGTCTTTTTACAGAAGCACCTTCTTTTAAACCTTCTCCTTTTCCAAGTATAACAATACCTACACTCGACTCTTCAAGGTTTAAGGCCATTCCTTTATCACCATTTTCAAATTCTACCATTTCTCCAGCCATAATATTCTTAAGTCCATATACCTTAGCAACACCATCAGCTACAGAAATAATTTTTCCTGTTTCTTCAATTTCAAGATTTAAATCAAAATTTTCAATTCTTTCTTTGATTATTGAACTGATCTCATCAGCTTTAAATTTCATTTACTTTTTCTCCTTAGATAATTTTCAATATATATTCGTTTAGTTTATTTTGAAGAGCTTTCATAGAAAAAGAAAGTTCATAACCTAATTCTTCTAATTCTATTTTAACACTATCATCTTGACTGATTTTATTGTTTAATTTAATATTTGCATCAAATTTTTTGTTAAGTTTTACTTCAAGATCTTTAAGATTTTCTTGACTTAATTTTTCTTTAGAATACACAATACCAACAAAAATATTTTCTTTAAAAGCTTTTTGTCTTTCAAGTTCTTTAACTATTTGAGGAATGCATTCTAATCTTGAATTTTCAATCAAAAGTCTTAAAAAATTTTGAAAACTAGAATTTTTAATATCAAAAAAAGAATCAAGAAATTCCATTTTTCTTTCTTTTTTAATCTCATTAGATTCTATAATATTTTTAAATTTTGGCAAAACAAAAGCAAAATTTAAAATACACAAATTCTGATAAAAATCATTTATATCAGTTCTTGAAGCTATCGCTTTTGCATATCTTCTTGCAATTATATTTTCCATATTTAAGATACCTTCTTCATCATAAGTTCTATTATTTCACTCTGTTTTAATGTCATATTTGGATCAGAAAAAATTTCATTTAAAGTATTTGATACTAATTCTTTTTCCATTTTTCTAAATTCATAATCTTTTTGTTCCTCAAAATGTTTTTGAAGTAAATCTAACTCATCTTGAGTCTCTTTCTTAATATTTTGAACTAAAATTTCAGCTTCTTTTCTTGCTGTAACTAAAGCAGCAGCAGCATTTGCTTTAGCTTCTTCAAGTTTTTTCATCGTATCTAATTTCTTAGCTTTACTTTCTAAAAGTTTTTTTTGAATTTCATCAAGCTTAGAAGAAATTTTTACAATACGGTTTTTGTAAAAATTTTTAAATGGAGTTGCAACAAAATAATACAATATAGCCACAAAAATTAGAAAATTAATAGTCCTTGGAATAATATCATATTCTCCACTAACATTTGATGCACCAAAAGCATACAAAGGTAGCAAAAATATAATAAAGAATAACTTACTCATTTCTCTCCTCTTAAATTCTCTTTATGTTATTTTGCAAAGCTTGCTTAAGCTCAGGTAAATGTATGTTTAAATGTTCTTGTAATTCTTGTTTTTGAATAGCTAAATCTGCATAAAAGCTGGCCATTTTTCTTTCTAATTCTTCTTTCTTGCTTCTAAGAATTTGCTCCGCTTCTTCTTTAGCAGTAGCTATAGCACCTTGTTTAATTTTTTGAATTTCTTCTCTAGTGTTAATATGAATAGCTTCTAATTCATTATTCACATCTAAAACTTCTTGAGAATTTTCTTTTACTTTATTCTCGTCATTTTCTATAGAATCATTTCTTTCATCCATAAATTTTAAAAGTGGCTTATACAGCATACTATTTAAAATAACTATCATAGCTAAAAAAATAGCCATAGTAGCAAGCATTATGGAAGGATGCATATCTTCAAACATAATTCTCCTTGGTTAGAATTTTCGAAGGACTATTTTACCATAAAAAAGCTAAGATTTTGGTTAAAGCTTTTCAAGCATTTTGATTAATTTTTTAATTTTATCAATATTTTCTAAATGAATTACAAAATCATTATTTTTATTTTTGCAGTTAAATCCAAAGCGATTTAGTATTTGTTTTAATTTTTTTATTTCATCTTCAAATTCTTGATTAGGTAAGCTTTCATTATTTTTTATTTTTTTAACTATTTTTTCAGTATCTCTAACATTAAGTTTTTGACCTATTATGCTATCAACCAACATTTTTTCATCTTTTTGATCTAAACCAACCAAAACTTTAGCATGACCCTGAGAAATTTTTCCAGAAGCAATCAACTCTTGAGTTCTAATATCTAAATTCAGAAGTCTTAAAGTATTTGTTATTTGAGTACGAGACTTATGAATAAGTTCTGCTAAATTCTCTTGAGTAATTTTATGAACTTGCATTAAATCCTTATAAGAATTAGCAAGCTCAATAGGGTTTAAATTCTCTCTTTGTATATTTTCAATAAGAGCCAATTCTCTAAGCTTATTCTCATCAATATCAGCAATAAAAGCTAGAATTTCTTTTTTTCCTAATGCTTTCACTGCTCTTAAGCGACGTTCCCCAGCAATTAAAATAAATTTATTATTTTTTTTAAATACAATAATAGGCTGAATAAGTCCAAATTCTTTGATAGAATTAGCAAGCTCATCTAAAGCTTCTTGATCAAAATTCTTTCTTGGCTGAAATGGATTGGGTGAAATTTGATCAATTTCTATCATAGTGCTTTGATTTTTATCAAAACCCAATTCTTTACTATAAACAGTATCCATATCACTGATTAAACTACTTAAACCCTTATCTTTATTTAACCCCATTATAATTATCCTAATATAGAATACGCCAAATTTTGATAAGCAACAGAACCTGGTGATTTAATATCATAAAGAATTATAGGCTTTCCAAAACTTGGACTTTCTGCAAGTTTTACATTGCGAGGGATCACAATAAAGTCATCTTCGTTTCCATTAATAGTAAAAAGTTGTTTTTTAAAATTTTGTTTCAAATCATCTACAACATCTTTAGAAAGATTATTTTGAGAGCTATACATTGTCGGTAAAAATCCACGAACCCTGAGTTTAGAATTAATAGTTTTTTTGATAATTTTAATTGTATTTAAAACCATAGCTACACCCTCAAGCGCATAAAATTCACACTGTATAGGGATAATTACACTATCGCTTGCTGCAAAAGCATTTATAGTAATACTTCCAAGAGCAGGCGGAGAATCAATAATAATAAAATCATACTCATCAATCACTTCTTGAATTTGATTTTTAAGCAGCATTTTTTTCTCATTATTTTCACCTTTAGCAAGCTCTTGTTCTATACCTACAAGACCTATATTTGAAGGAGCTAAATGAAGTTGTGGCAATTCTGTTTTTAAAATAATATCTGAAAGCTTTTTTCTTCCTATAAAAACATGGTAAATATTATACTCATAATTATTACGATTAAAACCAAGTCCTGTAGTCGCATTAGCTTGCGGATCAACATCAATCAAAAGTACTTTTTTCTCAGCCACAGCTAAAGAAGCGGCTAAATTTACTGCTGTTGTAGTCTTTCCTACTCCACCTTTTTGGTTTGCTATTGTAATAATTTCGCTCATCTTAAACTATACACCCTTTTATCACCTAGTAAAATTGAACCATCTTCATACAAAAAAGAATTTTCAAGTGAAAAAACTTTACCTTCATGATGGACGCTAAATTTTCTTGATTTTTCGAATTCTAACATATACTTGCTAAAAATATTCTTCCATAAAAATTTTTTTTCTACTTTTTGCAAAAACTCACTCACTAAATCTTTAAGCGAAATTTCTATATCGCATAAAGCTGTATTTTGAGGTGAAAATTTCAGATTTAAACCCATACCGCCTATGATAAAATTTGAAATTTTAGCACTTATAACCCCTCCAGCTTTTTTATCATCTAAATATAGATCGTTAGGCCATTTAAGCCAAATTTTAGAACCTTTTTCTTGTAAAACTTCTTTAAGTAAATAAGCAAAATAAATGCTCACAGAGGCCAAAGGTAAATCTTTTGGTAAATCTTCTTCTTTAATACAAAAAGAAAGATGTAAATTTCCTTTAGAGCTTTGCCAAGAATTTTCCCTGCTTCCAACTCCATTTGTTTGTTCTAAAGCATAAATAGCAAAATTTCCATCAATCTTTCCATTGCGTATTTGCTCGCATAAAAAAAGATGAGTTGAGTCTATACTTTCAACACAAACTATCTTCACTTTTAAGCCTTTTTCCATTTAAATAAGTCCTACCATCAAGAACTTTTTTTCCACTTTCTTGAAGTTTTTTAATACGCAAAACTCCTTGTTTGCAAGCAAGCAAAAAACTTTCTTTTTCTAATTCTAAAATTTCACCCATCCTAGCATTTTGTTTTAATTCATCCACAAGTTCAAGTTCTAAGAATTTAAGTCCATTTTCCAAAAAAACTCCAGGCCAAGGAGTAAAAGCTAGATATTTTTGATAAAGTTCTCTTGCATTTTGCAAATTTATAAGTCCATCTTCTTTTTTGATTTTTCTACAAAGTGTTGCTAGACTTTCCTCTTGTTTTTTAGGGGTGATTTTATCGAAATTTAAAAGAGTAGAGAGGATGAGCTTAGCGGCCAAATTTGCTAAAAGTTCAAAAACTTCACTTGAATTTTTATCTTTTATATCACATTCTAAGCTTTCAAGTATAGCACCTGTGTCAAGCCCTTCTTCCATCAGCATGGTGCAAACTCCACTTTTTTCATCTTTGTTTAAAATTGCACTTTGGATCGGACTGGCACCACGGTATTTTGGAAGTAAAGAAGCGTGCAAATTCACACAAGGTGCTAAATCCAAAATGGCTTTAGGTAAAATTTTACCATAGGCAGCAACCACGATAAAATCAGGATTTAAATCCTTAATCTCTCTTATAATATTTTCATCTTTTAAAGAACTTGGAGTAAAAATAGGAATACTAGGATAATTTTGACTTAAAAAAGCCTTAGTATCACTTGGAGTTAAAATTTGCTTTCTACCTACAGCTTTATCAGGCTGGGTAAAAAGTGCTACGAGTTTAAAATTTTCATTTTCTACTAGTGCTTTTAAAATACAAGTTGCGTAAGATGGAGTACCCATAAAAATAATTTTTTTCATTTTTTCGCTTTGTGTGAAATTAAAAGTTTTAATTATAACTTATTTGATTTTAAAAGAGAATTTAATAAATTAATCACTCAAACAAAGTTCCACCTATTTGTTTATCTTCTAATAAAAATGTCTTTGCCGCACTTAAATCAAATCCACTTGCTAAAAACATTTTTTTATTGTGTTCAAGTAAAAATTTAGCTGCTTTAAGTTTGGTTACTATACCGCCTGTTCCGTGTTCACTGCCTGTTTTTATGGTTGCTTGTAGCCATTCTTCTTTAATATGAGTGATTTTTTCTAAACGCTTTACATCACTAAATTCACTAGGATTTTTATCATAAAATCCATCAATATCGCTTAAAATCACAAGCAAATCCGCATCAAAAAAATGCGTAGCATAAGCACTTAAGCTATCATTATCACCGAAGACAATTTCTTCTATAGCTGTAGCGTCATTTTCATTGATAATAGGCAAAATTCCTAAATTTATCATCATATCGATAGCATTTTTTGCGTGTTTGGTAGCTTTTCTAGAGTCAAAATCCTTACCTGTAAGTAAAATTTGTCCACCTAGTTTATTAAATTTGGCTAAAAGCTCGTTATAAACACTGATTAAAAAAGGTTGTCCAATAGCGGCTAAAACTTGTTTATTAATGAGGTTTTTTCTATCGATATCTAGTTTGGTGTGTCCTGCTGAAATAGCCGCTGAAGTTACTAAAATCACTTCATATTTTTCCATGAGTTTAGCTAAAAATGCGACTAAATTTTTAAGACGCTCAAAACTTAAAATGTTTTCTTCGCTAATCACATGAGAACCCACTTTAACAACTATTCTTTTCATGCTTATTCCTTGAAAAATTTTTATAATTTTAGCCAAAATTTCATATAAACTAGTTATTTTTTGAAAAAATAGGGAGTGTTTGAAATTTTTAATATAAAACACTTCCTAGATTGTTAAAATTTTTATTTGTTATTTCTTAAAGTTTTAATTTCTTCTAAAAGCATGAATTTAAGTTCTTTAAGTCCTGTTTTTTCAAGGCTTGAGACTTTGATTAAAAAGCTTTGCGGATTATTTATTTCTTTGAGATAATTTTCTAACTCATTAATGTTTAAAGCAATTTGCTCGGCAAATTCTTCTCCTAAATTAACACTATCACTTTTTGAAATCATGATGCCAAATTTACGCCCAAAAAGTTCATTGGAAAATTTTTCAAGTTCTTTTCTTAGTACTATAAATTGTTCTTTTAAAGGCATTTCTCTCATAGGATCAAGCACGAAAAGTAAAAAGCTCGTTCTTTCTATGTGCTTTAAAAAAGCAAGTCCTAAGCCTTTACCCCCACTTGCTCCTTCGATAATCCCTGGAATATCAGCCATAACAAAGGAATTATACTCATCTACATCTACGAGTCCAAGTTTTGGAGTAAGGGTGGTAAATTCATAATTTGCAATTTCAGGTTTTGCATTTGAAACAACGCTTATAAGAGTAGATTTTCCCACATTTGGAAAGCCCACAAGCCCTACATCGGCAATAAGTTTAAGTTCAAGTCTAACTAAGCGACTTTCTCCTTTTATACCAGGTTGTGCGTAATCGGGGCGTTGATTAGTGGCGTGTTTAAAATGAGTGTTGCCAAGTCCGCCTTTTCCACCTTTTAAAAAAAGCTCTTTTTGTCCTTCTTTGGTAAGATCGAGTAAAATTTCATTAGTTTGTGCATCGATAACTTGCGTTCCTTCGGGCACTATAAGTTCTAAATTTTCACCCTTTTTGCCATTTTTATTGCGTCCCATTCCACCAGCACCATTTTGTGCGCGTAATTCTCTTTTGCCTTTGAAATTTACAAGAGTGTGGGTATTATTATCACATACGAAAATAATATCGCCACCATTTCCACCATCTCCTCCATCAGGGCCACCAAGTGGAACATGTTTTTCACGGCGAAAACTTACAGCACCTTTACCACCATCGCCTGAAGCTAAAGTAATTTTAACACTATCAATAAACATTTAAATTGCCTTTGACTTTAAATTTATAAAGCTAAATTTGAGTAAATAAAAGAAGTTAAATTCATAAATTTAAAGTTTTCAAGACGCTAAAAAGCGTCCTAAAAACTTATGCAGGATATACAGAAACTTTTTTTCTATCTTTATCTTTTCTTTCGAATTTTACAAAACCATCAATCAAAGCAAAGATAGTATGATCTTTTCCCATACCTACATTGTTACCTGCATGAGTTGCAGTTCCTCTTTGGCGGATGATGATATTTCCAGCTCTAACAAACTCGCCACCAAATTTTTTAACACCTAAACGACGACCTATAGAATCGCGGTTATTTTGAGTTGAACCTTGACCTTTCTTGTGTGCCATTCTTTACTCCTTAAGCTTTGATATCTTTTACTACAACGCGAGTAAATTGTCTTCTAAAACCGCGTTTGAGTTTAGAATCTTTTCTACGTCTTTTTTTGTAAATCACAACTTTTTTATCTTTTCCGTGATTGATCACTTCCAAAACAACTTTTGCACCTGCTACGAAAGGCGCACCTACCTTTAATTCTTTATCATTGATAGCAAGAACTTCGCTTACTTCAATACTTGCTTTGCTTTCAGCTTCAAAGTGATCTAGTTTTAGCTCATCGCCAACACTTACTTTGTATTGCTTTCCACTGTGTTTGATAATAGCATACATTGCTTTTCCTTATAAATTGGTAGTACCATAAAGCACCGCAATAACGGATTTAAAAGCTTTAGTGGTTTAATAAAATTTTGATTTTACAAAATTTTTCTTTAATTTTTGATGAATTTAAGAAAGGATTTAGAGTTTGAGAAAAATCAAACTCTAAAAATTTAAAAGCCTAGATTTACTCCGCCACCTTCTTGGGTTTCATAATTTGCATCACGACCTATAGTATAACCATTTCCACTATTGCTACCAATTAAAGGTCTACAAATATCGCCTACTTTTACACTACCTTCTGTGATTTTTGCATAAGAAAGTTTAGGGCTTGTGCGAGTGATTTCAATACTTCCTGTTTTGCTTTCTACTCTTCCTGTATTTTCTTTTGTATAAGCATCTTTTATAACCTTCCCAAGAGCAAAACATTCATAAATATCACCTTGATTTAAGCTTTGAGAAAATACTACTTCATTGTTTTCAACGCTTGCAACTTTCAAAGGATAAATTGCATTTAAAATATCTCCTGCAATACGATTTGCAATTTGTTTGAGTGCGGTTTCATTGGCACTAAGACTATTGTCTTTAAGATTGACTTTCATACTTAAAGTATTAGAAAATTTAATTTGTCTTGTAGCAAATAAAAGCACACGATAATCTACGATAACTTCAATTTCAGTTTTGCTTTTTCCTGTTAAATTGCTTGTTTTTTGTTTACCTTCAAGTCCTGAAATAGAAAACAATAAAATATAATCTGTTGCTAACACATTTTTAAGTTTATAAACTTCATCGCTAGCTGCGTCGCCACTTTTGATTAAAGCTTTTTCCATTTCATAATAGCCACTAGAATCACGGTCTAAAACATTAAATTTACGACTTTGCAATAAATCGGAAATGATTTTTTGTTGCAAAGCTGAGCCTATACCTCTTTTTGCAGCATCTGGAGTAGAATCAAAAACAGTAATACTTCTTCTATTATCTGCACTTAAACCTGGAGCTTGATACTTTTTTGTTGTTGTGGTTTTAAAAATCGTTACATTGGCTGTATATTTACCATTTGCATCTTGTTCAACACTATTGATTTCATAAGTATCAGCTCTACCTTTGGTGGCTTTTGAAATTTGCTCGCTGTAATTATCTTGTATATTTGAACCTGAATTATCAGTTGAAACGCTAGTGTTAGATTTCTTAAGAGAATTGATGCTTACTCCACTCATTTTTCCTATAGCTTCTATAATGGCATTGTTTATCGCATCTTCTCTAGTTAAGCCTGTGCCTTCGCCTGTGCTTGATTTTGTTGAAGTTGTAGTCACAACTTTAGCATTAAGACTTAGGCTTAAAAATAAGCCTAAAAAAAGAATTTTAATTATTTTCATTTTTTGTCCTTAAAAATCATCTAAGCTGTTTACCATTTGAGATTTTCTGTCCCCGATCGAAGAAGATTTTTTAATAGTATTCGTGTTGGTATTTTGCTGTTGTTTTATTGGAGATACAGCTTGTGTTGTATTGACATAATTTGTATAAGAATATACGCGTACAGCACCAACATATTCTTGTCCATTTTCATCAGTATAGCTCCATCTTTTTACAGTGCGAATACCTCTAATATTGCCCTTGGTGGAGGTGCTTATTGTTTTCATGGATTTATCAACAATCTCACTTATTATATCTTCAGTAATTTCTTTTGCACCATCATTTATATTTGTGGATTGTTTTATGTTTTGTTTTAAAACATCTCCGATTTGAGACTCATCTCTTAAATTAATTTGAGTAGTTACAAATTCTCTAATAGCTACATCAGCTTGAATTGAGGCTTGTTCTTGTGCTCTACTTTCTAGACGATCTAAAATTCTAGAATCAGTTGAATTTTTACCATAACCCCAAATTCCATAACTAATTATCATAGGCTGTCCTTTTTCATCATAAACCATACGAATTCCATATTCGCTTATGAAACCTTTTTCTGTTTTTGGTAAAAACTCTTTAAGGGCTTTTCCGCCTCCTTTTATACTAGGTGCACGATTTTTTTGAATATCATCAGCAAACATTCTAGTTTTATCAGACATTACAGCAATAACTCCTATTCTATAATTACCACGTTTTGTTGTCGTTACAAAAGTTTGAACTGGAACTAAACCACTCATTGCTCCATAAGCTTGTACCAAAGTTTTGGTTAAAAATTCATCTTTAAAAAGTTCTTTTTTTCTTTCTTCACTCAAGCCTTGGACATTAATACCTAAATCTTGCAAAGCTTTATCAAGTTTTGCACCCGCAAGTTGGGTAACTTTATCCATAATTTGCGAAAGTGTGCCACCTTTTGGTAAATCTTCAAATTCTCTTGCATTGCTTGAATCATCGCTTAAATATTTTGTAATTCTTTGGTTTGCCAATCTTCCAAAAGCATCCTTAATAAACTCTGCTTGAATATTTAACATAGCTTTTTGAAAGGCTATGCTCCCACCTCGTGCTAAATCAGATTTATCTGTTATATCTGCATAACCATTGTAAAAAGTTTTTCCCTCTATGGTTTCGCCATAAGTAATACCATTTGCTTCTGAAAATTCATCAAAATATTCTTTGACATCTTTGTTTTGAATTGTTTTTTCTTCTTTGATAGTTGAAATTTCATTTTGTGCTTTAATATCTTCTTGTGTAATCTCTACAGGCTGGGAACCTTGCGCATAAAGCAAACTAGCCATAACTAAAGAGCCGATAAATAATATTTTTTTCATTTCATATCCTTTTAAAAATCATAAAAAAAGCTCAAGCTAAACACTTGAGCTAAAAATTTTATTCATAAATTAATTTTTATTTTACCAAGTAACTGATTTACTAGAACCGGTTTTATCAATAGTTTGTTCATCTTCCCAATAAACTAAACCTGATGTTAAATCAGTAAGTCTTAGTAAGAAAAAGTATTCTACTTGAGTTTTACCATTGCTAAGTTTTACATTATCTTGTCTAATTTTACCCGCAAGAGAAAAATCAGGCGATACCAATGTCCCTTTTTTTGCTATGGTTTTTTGATTAAACTCATCATTATCTCTTAATTCTCTTACATCTTCACTCATGCTATCAAGTGCTCCGCCTGCAGCAACTGCTGAAGTTAGAACAAATTTACCTGATTTTCTTAATGCAGAAGTGATTTTTGCGGTAAGTTTTTCAGTATCGATTCTTTGCGGGGTATCATTCACAACCCTACCAATAGCAATAACCTTTCTTGTACCTGGTTTAATATTTGCAAAAGCAGGATCGCTTAACATACTATTTATCATAGTTTCAGCTGCACTTTCAAAATCTTGTCTATCAAGACCCAAGGTTAAAGCATCGCCTTTTTTTACCTGACTTGCCTTTCCATCTGTATAAGCTGTTTGCGCACAACCACTAAAAAGCAAAGCTCCAATAAGAGCTGTTCCTAAAATTTTTGTTTTTTTCATGATTTATCCTTCCTAAAATGAGATTAATTTTTTGCTTTAATTTCTAATCTAAAATCCTTCGCTCTTGTATCAGATGCAAGTTTACGAAGAATCACCTCTTGTCCTGCTGGAATTCTAAGGGCTTGATAGTCCTCATTTAAAACATCTCTTAGCACAAAACCATCTTTATCTAACCAATCCACTTTATAAATTACATCTTTAGCAAAAGTACTGCGTAAAATCACTTCAAATTCTAAATAACCATTGCTATTTATACGCTTTTGAAATTGTTTTACTAAACTTTTTGGTAAATTTGAACCTAAAATTACAGTATTTTGATTTGATACTATTTGATAACTTGGTGTACAAGCACCAAGTAAAAACATTAAAATAAATAAAATAATTTTTTTCATCTTTTAGCCTTATTTTTCCATGATAGCAACACTTGCAGGTAAATACGGAGCAAAAGAACGCACTATCACAAGAGCATTTTTATTTTTATCCAATGATTTTTGAAACAAAATATTGCCTTGTGGATCTTTGATTTCTAAATTTCCGTCGTTTTCTATTGTTGCTATGGCAATACTTTTTGGTAAACCTCTCCAAGAACGCACATCAGCTTTGTTGGTTGCAGCAGTTGCTACTGCTGTTGCAAGACTTAGCCATCCACCTGTAGAGTCATTATTTGCAACAGCTACATTTAAAGTGGTTTTAATTATAGTTTGAGCTAAGGCTTTAGCAATCATTGCAGGCATATTTATTTTAAATTCAGTAGCGACAATATTGTCTAAATTTACAAAATCATTTGTATTTTGACCATTTATATTTAAATTTGCAAAAGAAGCTTCCCTTTTTTTCAAGGTTTGTAAAGCAATATTTGTGCTAATAATTTTTTTATCCACTATAAAAGGTAAGGTTAAAGCAAATTCATCCTTAACTACACCAAATCCATTTTCATAAACTACAAAAACATATTTTTTAGCTTTTTTGACTTTTATTTTTGTGGCATATTCTTTAAAAATTTTAGCCTCTTTTTTGATAGTTTTGTTTTTTGGATAAATAATAGCTACTTCTCTAAATAAATCTGCAGCTTTTCTATAATCTTTATCCATAAAGAAAAATATTGAAGCAAGATAAGTCGCATAAGGATTTATGAAATTTTTTGTTGTATCAAATTCTTTAAATAAGTTGCCATATTGCTCTTCTATAACTTTTGAATTTTCATTCATATTTTTATCATAATTTTTATCTTCTTTTGCCTTATCTAAATCAGCACGATTTTTTTCAATTTCTTTAGCAAAATATTCTTTTGCCTTATCTTGACGCATTAAAGCACGATTAAACTCAACTCTTGCATTTTCATAATCATCTTCTTCCATATAGTTTAGAGCTTTATATATATTAACCATAATTCTTTCATATAAAGAACCATCATAATCAACTATAGTATCATTAAGCAAGGTTGTACCAACAAATTTAGCTGCTTTAGAGCCTACATTTTCTAAATCCACATCATATTTATAAGATTCTTCCGCAGCATCAAAAAATACATTACTTTTGTTAAAATCACCACAATTTCTAGCAATCAAACCTGCATTTAATCCTGTATAAATGACATCATCATTTTTTTTAATTTTTTCTAAATTTTGATTGAAAAAATCATCACCACAATATTTTTGTGTTAAAGCATTTTCAAATGTTGTATTTTGTTTAACCTGATTAACACAAGCTGTTAAAAAAAGGCAAACAATACCTGAAAAAATCAACCCAACTTTTATCTTCATTAAATTCCTTTCTTAAATAAAATTAAAAATGAATATTATAGCGTAGTATGTACTTAAAAACTAATGAAAAAATTTAACCCTAGGAGAAAAACCTAGGGTTTGATTTAAATAAGCATAGGAGCTAATACAAAGCTTAATGCTACAGCAATTGCAATAGCTAAAACTCCTGGTATAAAGAAAGAGTGATTAAATATAAATTTACCAATTCTAGTCGTTCCTGTATCATCCATTTGCACAGCGCCAAGTAAGGTTGGATAAGTTGGAAGCACAAAAAGCGCTGAAACTGCTGCAAAACAAGCTACAAGCATATAAGAATCATGCGGATTTGCTGCCGAAATTCCTAAAGCGGTGATAATTACAGGTACAATGGCCTTTGCGGTTGCTGCTTGAGAATATAAAAGCATACTTGCAAAGAAAAATGCAACTGCTAACATAGCAGGGGTTTGTTTAACCCAGTCGCCTGCTACTTCTTTAATAGAAGCTTCGTGTCCTGCAACAAAAGTATTTCCAAGCCATGCTACACCAAAAACGCAAACACAAGCAGTCATACCACTTTTAAATACACTGGTATCAAGAATTTTACCTGGTTCAACTTTGCAAAGCCAAGTGATCAAAGTTGCTGCAGTAAGTAAAAAGCTCATAATAGCTGCATCTCTTGGAACCACAACAGGATCAATCCATTTAATATTGCTCGAAATTGCGGTTGCATAAAGTACAACTGCCAAAACAGTGATCAAGAAAATTCCTACTGAAAGTTTAGCACCTGGTTTATCTTCACCATGTAAAATAGCTCCTGCATCTTTAACAAGTCCTGCTTTTAAGCGTTCTTGATAAACGCTATCTTTGCTTAAATCCATAGGAGTGATTAAACTCACTATAAAAGCTGTAAGCATACAAGCTATAAAAGTTGTACTGATCCAAATTCCAATTAAAGTTGGATAATTCCATCCAAGTGGCTCTAAAACTCCGCTCATATAAACCACAGCTGCACTCACAGGAGAAGCAGTGATTCCAATTTGCGAAGAAACAACCATTAATGAAAGTGGAGCACTAGGTTTTATGTTTTGAGATTTTGCAACATCAACTACAACAGGCATTAAAGAAAATACTGCATTTCCTGTTCCTGCTAAGATTGTAAGCAACCATCCACAAGCTGGAGCTAAATAATTTATAAATTTAGGGCTTGATCTTAAAATTTTTTCTGTCACCCTTACCATATAATCAAGTCCACCTGCTTGTTGCATAGCAGAAATTGCTGCAATAGCTGCAGCAATAATTAAAATAACATCCCAAGGAATATTACCAGGTTTCATACCTAAAACAAGTCCTAGTATAACTACACCTAATCCTCCAGCATAACCTATAGCAATACCGCCTAGGCGAATACCGATAAAAATTGCCCCAAGAAGGACGATTACTTGCAAAATTATCATTATATCCATATTAAATCCTAAAATGCTATTTTTTAGCTTCCATGTGAGGATTTAGCATATTTGATGGTGTTAAAATTTCATCAATTTGTTCTTTACTTAAAAGCCCTCTTTCAAGCGCAATATCAGCCACTCTTTTTCCAGTGTTCATTGCCTCTTTAGCTATAGAAGCTGAATTTTCATAACCAATATAAGGATTTAAAGCTGTTACTATACCTACTGAATTATAGACAAAGTCTGAACAAATTTTTTCATTTGCAGTAATACCATCTATACATTTATCAGCTAAAGTATACATTGCTTTTTCTAGCATTACAATAGAATTAAATAAGCTATATGCTGCAACTGGTTCAAAAACATTAAGTTGTAATTGTCCACCCTCACAAGCAAAAGTTACAGTTACATCTGCTCCAATAACAAAATAACAAACTTGATTAACTACTTCAGGAATAACAGGATTTACCTTACCTGGCATGATAGAACTACCTGGTTGCATTTTTGGAAGATTAATCTCATTAAGGCCACATTTTGGACCACTACTTAAAAGTCTTAAGTCATTACATACTTTAGAAAGTTTTGTTGCAACACGTTTTAAAACACCTGAAATTTGTACATAAGCTCCCGTATCTTGAGTCGCCTCGATCAAATCCTCAGCCACAGTATATTCAAAACCTGTCACTTCTCTTATTTTTCTTTCTACAACCTTCGGATAATCAGGATGAGAATTAATTCCCGTTCCAATAGCAGTTCCGCCCAAATTGATCTCTAAAATCAATTTTCTAGCTTCTAATACTCTTTGTATATCTTCACCTATCATTACGGCAAAAGTTTTAAATTCACGACCTAAAGTCATAGGTACAGCATCTTGCAGTTGGGTTCTACCCATTTTAAGAACATCTTTAAATTCTTCAGCTTTTCTCTCATAAGCTTTTTTTAGATGTTCCATAGCTTTTGCCAAATCACTTAAATAATCATGCAAAGCAAGGTGTAAAGCTGTAGGATAAGCATCGTTAGTACTTTGGCTTAAATTAACATGATCATTTGGATGAAGATATTGGTATTCACCTTTTTTATGACCCATAAGTTCAAGTCCTATGTTTGCTATAACTTCATTAGCATTCATATTTGTACTTGTTCCAGCACCTCCTTGGATCATATCTACTACAAATTGATCATAATACCCGCCTTCTAAAATTTTATCGCACGCTTTAATAATCGCATCTTGGATATTTTTATCCAAAAGACCTAATTCATGATTTGCCATAGCTGCAGCTTTTTTTACTCTAGCCAAAGCTCTAACAAAGCGAGGAAAATCTTTTAATCTATCATGAGAAATATCAAAATTTTCAACAGCTCTAAAAGTTTGCACTCCATAATAAACCTCATCAGAGATTTCCAATTCCCCAATAAAATCATGTTCTTTTCTTGTTCCCATTTTGAACCTTTCATAAAAAGTATTTTAATTTAAAATCAAAAATTTTTGATTTAAATCATAAAATAATGATATTGCATTTTTAGTTAATAATTGGTTAATAATTAAAATACTTTCAAAATATAATAAATTAAGTATTTTTATATCCTAAATTATGTCTTTATATTTAATTTTTATTAATATAAAAAATTTTATTTACTTCAAAAAAAATTAATATATTTTTGCAAGCTTTTTTTGCTAGAATAAAATTTTTAATAATTTAAATAATTAGGGATAACATGGAAGAAATTACAATAAACATAGATAAGATTAAAATAAATGATGACTGGAAAGAATTTTTAAGAGACGAATTTCAAAAAAAATATTTTCTAGAAATCAAAAAACAATACCTAAATGCAATTGATCAAAATATAATTATTTATCCGCCTGCAAATTTAATCTTTAATGCTTTTAATTTATGTCCCTTAAAAGAAATTAAAATTATTATCCTAGGACAAGATCCCTATCATCAACCAAACCAAGCAATGGGGCTTAGTTTTTCGGTTCCAAAAAATGTAAAAATCCCACCAAGTCTTAATAATATTTTTAAAGAATTGCAAAATGATTTAAACATCACTCCAACAAAAAGCGGAGATTTAAGCTCTTGGGCAAAACAAGGAGTTTTGCTCTTAAATTCTATTCTTAGCGTTGAAGCAAGTAAAGCAGCTAGTCATAGTTCGTGGGGTTGGCAAGAATTTAGTGATGCTATAATACATAAATTAAGCAATGAAAAATCAGGGCTTGTTTTTATGCTTTGGGGAAATTACGCAAAAAGCAAGGAGATTTTGATTGATAATACTAAGCATTTGATTTTAAAAGCGGCCCACCCAAGCCCTTTAGCTAGAACAGGATTTTTAGGTTGTAAGCATTTTTCAAAAGCTAATGAATTTTTAAAAAAAGTTGGTAAAATTCCTGTAGATTGGAAAATAGTTTAAAAAATTATTTTAAATTTTAATAAAAATATTAAAATATATTTATTTGTTTAAAAATAAATCGTATTTCTATGAAATATATTGTAATAAAATAACTCAAAAATTAATTCTTAAGGAGAAAAATGAAAACCATTGGTATTATAGGCGGAATGAGTTTTGAAAGCACTATTACTTATTATAAAACAATAAATCAAGCTATAAATGATAAATTAAAATCTTTAAATTCTGCAAAAATTTTACTTTACAGTGTTAATTTTGAAGAAATAGAAAATTTACAAAGCCAAGATAAATGGCAAGAAGCTGCACAAATTTTGACTCAATGTGCTAAAAAATTAGAACTTGCAGGGGCTAATTTTATAATAATTGCAACTAATACTATGCATAAGGTTTTTGATGAAATTCAACAAAACATAAATATCCCTATTTTGCATATTGCAAAAAGTTCTGCTAAGGCTTTAAAACAAGAAAACATACAAAAAATTGGTTTATTGGGTACTAAATACACAATGACTCAGGATTTTTATAAAAAAATACTGATTGAAGAAAATATTAGCGTTATTACTCCTAGTGATGAAGATATAAAAATCGTTAATGATATTATTTTTAATGAGCTTTGCAAAGGTAAAATTAAGCAAGATTCTAAAGAAAAATATTTAAATATTATAAAAAAACTACAAGAAAAAGGGGCAAAGGGAGTGCTTTTAGCTTGCACTGAAATTGGTTTATTAATATCCAAAAATGATACAAATATTAAAATTTTTGACACAAGCCTTATTCACGCCCTTGATGCTGCTAATGAAGCTTTAAAAGATTTATGATTAAAAGATGCCCAAAAATGGGCAAATTGCAATATTTTGAAAAGATTTATACTTATATCGGTTTAAATCTTATCTTGCTTTATAGTTTGCTATCTTTTTCTAATTGATTGATATTTAGCATTATAAATTTATAGCTTAGATAAATTACTAAAGGCCAAGCCAATAAAAACAAAGCATGTAACATTTTTTCTCCTTAATATGCGTGATCATCGTTTGCGATTTCTTCGCGTGTAATTTTTACTTTATCCATTGCATTCCAAACATAGATAATATAAGCTAAAACAAAGGGTACAAGTAAAGACACATAAGCCATGACGCTTAGAGTATAATAGCTTGAACTTGCATTTTTTAAAGTTAAAGAACTTTGCAAATCACTTAAAGATGGGTAAAAAGCACTTTGACCTAAACCAATGCTTGATAATAAAGCAAAAACTGTTAAAACCGTTCCAAGTCCTAGGGTAAAAATAGCTTTAGAGCAACCTTTTGCTCCTTGAATCATACCTAAAAGCACTAAAATCACACCGATAGCAAGCAAGATAGCAAAAATCATTTGATTTAAGAAATTATATAAATACAAATTCGCACTCATGCTTACAGTTCCATTGGCATCTACGCTAAAACCATCTTTTAAAAAAATCCACGCTAAAAAACCTAAGAAAAAAGGTAAAAACAAAATGCTATTGATCATAAGTTTTTTCATAGCTCTTATTTTGATATTCTCATCATTGATATTGTTCATAAAATACGCTGCGCCTAAAAGCCTTGCTAAAAATACCAAAGCTAAGCCTAAGAGATAATTAAAAGGATTGAGTAAAAGTTCTAAGCCGTGCAAAGGGTTTTGCCAAGAAACAAAATTATGCTCATTTAAGATAAATTCAGAACCGCTAAAAAAACTACTTACTGCAACTCCGATTAAAAATACCCCTAAATATCCATTGATTTTAAGAAAAATTTCATAGGTTTTAGAGCCATAAACATTATTTTCTTTTTTACGATACTCATAAGCCACAGCTTGTAAAATAAAACAAAATAAAATACAAAGCCAAGCCCAATAAGCTCCGCCAAAACTGGTACTATAAAAAAGTGGAAAAGCTGCAAAAGCTGCTCCGCCAAAAAGTACGAGAGTTGTAAAACCAAGCTCCCATTTACGCCCTAAAGAATTGACTAGCATGGTTTTTTCAAGCTCATCCTTGCTAAGCTCATCGATTAAAGTCTGTCCACCTTGGACAAAAAACATAAAAATTAAAAGTCCACCGAGCAAACTTAAAATCAACCACCAATAAATTTGCAAACCTTCAAGTTCTAAACCAAAAAACATTATTTTTCTCCTTTGCCCATAAGTGGAGTATGTCCTGCATGTGCGTCAAAACCTTTTTTAATCTGAGTAAGTATTATTTTAACTTCTGCAATCAATAAGGCTGTAAAAAGTACTGCAAAAATCCAAAATGAAATTTGAACATTGACTTTTCCAAGTTGTGTTGCTGCGATATGTACGGGAAGTAAGTCTTGAATTGCCCAAGGTTGTCTGCCTACTTCAGCAACAATCCAGCCTGCTTCAGCGGCGATATAACCCAATGGAATGGATAACAAACACACCCAAAGTACTTTTCTAAATTTCTCAATATCATTTGCCATAGTAAGATAAAGTGTAACAATGAAAAGTAAAAAGAAAAAACTTCCTAAAGCAACCATAATATGAAAGCTATAAAAAGTTAAAGCCACAGGCGGAATAGTATCACTTGGTTTTTCTAAATATCCATAACCAAAATCTTTAAAATGAGTTTCTAAAATAGATTTGTGATTTGCCATAGCTATTGTATCATTGTTTTCTTTAGCAAGTTTATAGTCTTTTAGAGCTTGTATAGCGATTTTTCCTCTATCGATACGATTTTGCATAGGTTCTATACCTTTGCTTTCATTTCCATAGATTAAATCTTCAATTCCTGGAACAAAAGAATTTGGATCACGGTTTCCTAATATAGAAAGAGCGTAAGGTATAGTAATGTCAAATAAAAACACACTTTCGTTATTGTCTATGGTTTTTTTAGGGTTTAAAATTCCAAAAGGCACAAGTCCTGCACGATGTTCACCTTGATAAACCCCTTCCATAGCTGCAAGTTTCATAGGTTGAGTTTGAGTTACACGGTAAGCACTTTCATCTCCGCTGAAAAACAAAAAGATTGAACAAACCAAACCAAAACTAGCTCCTACAACTAAGCTTTTTTTAGCCTCGATAATATGGCGTCCCTTTAACATAAACCAAGCTGAAATTCCTATTACAAATAAAGCTGAAATCACATAACCGCTGCCTATGGTATGTAAAAATTTTGAAATAGCCACAGGAGAAAGTGCTACTTCAAAAAAGCTTTGCATTTCATTTCTTGCTATATCAGGGTTAAAGCTCATTCCTACAGGATATTGCATCCAACCATTTGCCACTAAAATCCAAAAAGCAGAAAGATTGCTTCCTATAGCCACACACCAAGTTGAAAGTAAGTGAAAACCCTTACTTACTTTATCCCAGCCAAAAAACATAACTGCAAAAAAAGTAGCCTCTAAAAAAAATGCCATAATACCTTCGATCGCCAAAGGTGCACCAAAAATATCTCCCACAAACCAGCTATAATTTGCCCAGTTTGTTCCAAATTCAAATTCCATTATAATACCTGTAGCTACACCGATAGCAAAATTTATAGCAAATAATGAAAGCCAAAATTTGGTGATTTTTTTCCATCTTTCATTTTTAGTTTTTACATAGATAGTCTCCATGATAGCAATGATAAAAGATAAGCCTAAGGTTAAAGGCACAAACAAAAAATGATAAAGTGCAGTTAAAGCAAACTGCGCTCTTGACCAATCAACGCTATTAAGTTCGTTCATTTATTTTCCTTCGAGTGTAAGATTTTTGAGTACAAAAGTGCTTTTTTCTTTGTCGCTTTTAAAAATAGAATTAAAATTTACATCAAAAACAAAAAGTTTTAAAATCACAAACATAACAAAAAGTTTGATAAAGATAATTTTCCAAAGGGTCTTTCCAAGAGTTAAATTTTTAAAACCTTCTTTGTAAAAATTAAAAATTTGAGAAATACTAAAATATAAGTGTTTAAGATGCATGTAAATTCTACCTTTAAAAACAACAAAATAAAACATTTTAAGAAGCGGAAAATTATAATGAAAATTATGTTATTATTTTCTTAAAAAATTTAAATACATAATCAAGGTTTTTAATGCAAAAAATTAAAGTTTTTATTTTTTTTATGATTTTTTTCTTTAATGAATGTTCTTCTAAATTTTGAAAATGTAAATCCTTTGGGGCGTTCATTTGGAGAATTTGAAGATACTAATTCTTTTTCTTTAAAACTAGGACTTGAACCTATTTTTCCTACTAATCAAGAAATTCCAAGTTTAATTAGCAATGCTGATTTAGCACTTATTACTCCTATTTACCCCACCTTTAACTAGTAGCATCAACAATAATGCAATAAGACAACTTGCAAGTGGAGCAAACCCCTTAGATATCTTAATGATACAAGAAATAGGAACTTTACTAAGAATAGCCACTCCAACAGGACGCCATGTGCAACAAAGTGGAACGCCTATTGATGAATATGAGTAGAATTTGAGGACTCTTTCAAGACCTGATAGGGTTTTTAATTTATTATTCTCGCGTTGATGTAGGAGCTAATCGTGTAAATTTAGCTATAGTTTCAAGGCCCATTATAGGAATTCGCGATGGAAGTGATGCTTTTTTCAATATCTATGCTTTAGCCAATGAAGGAACAGATGTAGGAGTAATTATCACAGCCCGTAAATACACATTTTGTAAATATACCTCAAGCTAACTGGATGATAGCAGGGGATTTTAACCATGATCCTTCTACTATAAACAAATACAGTGGATAGAGGATTAGCAAATAAAATTAGAGTGGTTTTTCCAACTAGTGCAACTCAAGCAAACGGAGGGGCTCTTGATTATACAATTACAGGAAATTTAAACAGACAACAAGCCTATACTCCACCACTTTTAGCTGTGATTTTGATGCTTGCAAGCTTAAGATCATTTTCCAGTTAATTTTAGAAAATTTTAGGACATTTAATATGAAAAAAATTGTTGCTTTATTTTTTATGTTTATAACTTTAGCCTTTGCAACTCCTACTGGAGATTTGAAAGATTTTACCGAAATGGTTTCTATAGGAAGCTTGGAAACGGGAATTTTTTTAAGTGCCTTTAGAGATATCTCAAAAGATCCTATTGATCAAAATTGGAATATTAAAGAAATTGTTTTAAGCAATGAGTTAAAACAAAAAGATAAATTAGCTGATGAACTTCCTTTTGGTTATGTGCAATTTACAAATCCAAAGGAAAGCGATCTTTGTTTGGCCATCCTAGAAGATGGAACCTTTGGAGCAAAATCTTGTCAAGATAATCTAAAAGATAGTAAACTAGAAACTGTATTTTCTATGAATGCCAACAACAACTTTAGCTGTGCAAATTCGTTCTTTAGTTTTGGAATCTGATGAATGTATGGTAACTTTTTAATCCGAATATTCCTACACAAAAACGCTTTAGAATAGCCCCTTGCACCTTAGATCCTAATTTTTTATGAAGTAAACGAACTAATGATTATAACTCCACCTTTAACAGCTTCTACCCCTTTAGAATAAGATTTTTTCTTGTTCTATTTTTATATTTATTTAATATTTATGATATTACAAAAATACACAAAATAATCAATAACAACACAATATAATTTACTTTACTCTATAATTTTTTTATTTTAATTTAATTTTTTGTTACAATAAATTTATACATAAATAATTATCAAGGAGGAAAAATTGGAGCAAATTTTAACATGGCAACAAGTTTACGACCCTTTTTCAAACATTTGGCTAAGTGCTTTAGTGGCATTTTTACCTATACTATGTTTTTTAGTTTGTTTGGTTGTTTTAAAACTTAAAGGTTATCAAGCAGGTTTTTTAACTGTTATACTTGCTACTTTGGTAGCTTTATTTGCCTATAAAATGCCTTGGAATTTAGTGGGTGCAAGTTTTATTCAAGGCTTTACAAATGGTATGTGGCCTATAGCTTGGATTATCATCGCGGCAATCTTTCTTTACAAACTTTCCATCAAGTCGGGTTCTTTTGAAATCATTAAAAAAAGCGTGATGAGCATTACTCCGGATCATAGAATTCAAGTGATTTTAATAGGTTTTTGTTTTGGTTCATTTTTAGAGGGTGCTATAGGTTTTGGTGGCCCCGTGGCTATAACCGCTGCACTTTTAGTAGGACTTGGTTTGCGTCCTTTGCAAGCTGCAGGGCTTTGTCTTATCGCAAATACCGCTCCTGTTGCTTTTGGTGCGGTGGGAATTCCTATTATTGCTATGGCAAATCTTGTCGGCATAGAACAGCATTCAGTTTCTGCCATGGTAGGTAGAATGCTAGTTCCTTTAAGTCTTACTATACCTTTTTTCATAGTTTTTTTAATGGATGGATTTAAAGGCGTCAAAGAAACTTTTCCAGCTATTTTAGTTGCGGCACTAAGTTTTACAACTACTCAATTTTTAAGCTCAAATCACTTAGGAGCAGAATTACCTGATATTATCTCAGCTGTAGTTTCTTTAGCGGTTACAACTGTATTTTTAAAATTTTGGAAACCAAAAAATATTTTTAGATTTGATAATGAAAGCAATTTCACTCAAGATAACACTCTAAGCTTTAATCAAATTTTAAAAGCTTGGTCGCCTTTTATTTTACTCATTGTTTGTATTATCATTTGGACACAACCTTGGTTTAAAGCTCTCTTTGATAAGGATGGAATTTTAAGCTATACAAGCATTACTTTACAATTTAGCAATATCACAACTGGAATTTTAAGCCCTTCTATCACAGGCATAGGAGAAACTAAGCCTTTATCTTTGGCTTTAGGTATAGATTTAATCAATGGAAAAACCGTAGCTCAAGCAGGAACAGCGATTTTGCTTGCAGCTTTTTTAAGTATAGCTATTTTAAAAATCAAAGCTGAAGATGCAGCAGAATGCTTTTGGACTACTTTAAAAGAAATGGCTATACCTTGTATCACCATAGGTTTAGTTGTGGCTTTTGCTTTTATTTCTAAAAATAGTGGTATGAGCACTACTTTAGGACTTGCTTTTGCACATACAGGTGATGCTTTTTCTTTCTTTTCACCAATCATTGGCTGGATAGGGGTATTTTTAACAGGCTCTGATACAAGTGCTAATTTACTTTTTGGAACCTTGCAACAAGTAAGTGCTCAAAAACTAGGTGTTAGTGAAGCTTTATTTTTAGCAGCTAATTCAGTAGGTGGGGTCGTTGGAAAGATGATCAGTCCACAAAGCATTGCTATAGCTTGCGCAGCAGTTGGGCTTGTAGGAAAAGAATCTGATCTTTTCAAATTCACATTAAAATATTCTGTAGCTTTTATTATTTTAATAGGAATTTGGACTTACATTATAGCTTTTTTCTTACAAGGAATCATCCCTGAAGTTATAGTGAAATAATTAAAAAATTTAAGTTTTGCTTCAACAAATATTCGTTTTTAGAATATTTGTTGGAAAATTTACTTTGCTTTTATTTTTATAGGATTAGAATATTTATCCTAAATTATCCCAAAAGGAGAGATCATGAAAAAGGTGTATTTTTACGCCACATGCTTAGGAAGTGCTGCTATGCAACAAAGCGTTTTAAATGCAATAAAACTTTTAAGGCGTGAAGGTATTGAAGTGATTTTTAAAAAAAATCAAACCTGTTGCGCTCAACCTTCTTTTAACTCGGGTTATTTCAATGAAAGTCGTGAGATTGCTTTATATAATATAGATTTATTTGATAAAGATTATCCCATCGTTGTACCAAGTGGTTCTTGTGCGGGCATGATGAGTCATGACTATCAAGAACTTTTTAAAAACAGACCTGAATTTTCTAAAGTCAAAGATTTTAGCTCTAGAGTCATAGAACTTTCACAATACCTTGATGAAGTTTTAAAAGTAGACTATGAAGATAAAGGTGCACCTATAAAAGTAACTTGGCATTCTAATTGCCATGCTTTAAGAGTGCAAAAAAGCATACAAGCGAGTAAAAATCTTATCAAAAAACTAAAAAATGTAGACTTAGTAGAACTTCAATACGAGGAAGAATGCTGTGGTTTTGGAGGAACCTTTTCAATAAAAGAGCCTGAAATTTCAAATGCTATGGTAAGAAGTAAAATCAAAGATATACAAAATAGCGGTGCAAAATATCTCATCAGTGGCGATGGAGGTTGTCTTTTAAACATAGATGGCACAATGAAAAGAATGGGTTTAGATATAAAAGGTATACATTTATATGACTTTTTACTTAAACGCTTAGAAGGAGAAAGACTATGAGTCAAAAAATTCCTCACGAACAAATCGTTCAAATTAAACTCAATGACAAGCAAATGCAAGAAAATTTAATGACTGCCATGCATACTTTACAAAAAAATAGACTCAATGTTATTGATGCTAGATTTAAAGACTGGCAGGGTTTAAGAGCTAAAGCTAAACAAGCTAAAAACAATGCCTTAATGAGTTTAGAAGAAAGGCTTTTAGAATTTGAAAAAAATGCTACAAAAAATGGCATTAAAGTGCATTGGGCAAGTAGTGATGAAGATGCCTGTGAAATCGTCTATGAAATCATGAAAGAAAAAAATATTACCAAGCTTTTAAAAGGTAAATCTATGGCAAGCGAAGAAATAGGCCTAAATCACTACCTAGAAAAAAAAGGTTTAAAAGCTATAGAAACCGATCTTGGAGAGCTTATTTTACAGCTTAATGAAGAGCCTCCTTTACATATAGTTGTACCTGCTATACATAGAAACCGCCATGAAATCGGAGAAATTTTCAAAGAAAAATTAGGAGCGAATTTAGAAAACAATGAACCTGAAAGTTTAAATGCGGTAGCTAGAGAGCATTTAAGAAAAGATTTTGAAGGCTTAAAACTTGGACTTAGTGGGGTCAATTTTGCCATGTCAAGAGAAGGAGCTTTTTGGCTTATAGAAAATGAAGGAAACGGTAGAATGTGCACTACAGCACCTGATATTCATATCGCACTTTGCGGCATAGAAAAAGTCATGGAAAGCTTTGAAGATGCGGCTACTATGGTTTCTTTACTCACTCCTTCAGCCACAGGACAATTTATACCAACTTATAATAATATCATTACAGGCCCTAGAAAAAATGGGGATTTAGATGGTCCTAAAGAAGTGCATGTGATTTTATTTGATCACAATCGCTCTAAAATGTTAGCTCATGAGGATTATTATGAGGCTTTGCGTTGTATTCGATGTGGGGCTTGTATGAATTTTTGCCCTGTTTATGATCAAATCGGCGGACATGCCTATCAAACCACTTATCCAGGACCTATAGGAGAAGTAATCAGTCCTAATATTTTTGGTATAGATCATACAGGAGATATTTTAAATTTCTGTTCACTTTGTGGGCGTTGTTCTGAAGTTTGTCCAGTGCAAATTCCTTTGGCTGATCTTATTCGCAAATTAAGATGTGATAAAATAGGACAAGGAAAAAATCCACCTTTAGGAGCAAATAATGTTCATCGCAATGCCTTAGAAGCCTTTGCTTTTAAACAATTTAAAAATATCGCAACCAATGGCAATAAATGGCGTTTTTCACTTTCAAAAGCACATTATTTCAACTGGACGGTACAAAATTTCGCAAGCGTTTTACCTGTGATTAAAAAATGGCACGCTTTTAAAGAATTACCTCAAATTAAAATGGATCTTTATAAAGAAGTGCAAAAACTAGAAGGAGTAAGCTATGAGTAAAATCGATGAAATTTCAAGCAAAAGTAAAGCAAGTATTTTAGAACATCTTAAAAAAGCTTACAAAGAAACAACGTTCACACGCATTGAAAGTATAGATCCTGTAGAACATATCCAAACCACCCAAGATATGCTTGCAGAAATGAAACAAAAAATGAATGATAACAAATACATCGTTGAAAATGCTACAAAAAATACCTTAGAAGAAAAAATCAATGAAATTATCACAAAATATGGCTTTAAAAGTATGATTTATGGGGCGGAATTAAATTTAAATTTAGAACAAATCAAAGCAGAAAAAAAGATTTGCTTTGATAAAGAAATCGAAAATTTAAGATCTGAGGTTTTTCATAGTGATTTTTCCATCATTCATGCAAGAGCAGGGGTAAGCTCTCACGGAGTTGCACTTGTACCTTCAAGCAAAACTCAACCTAGAATGCTAAGCCTTGCACCTAAACTTTGTATAGTGCTACTTAAAAAAGAAAATGTTGTTAAAAGTCTTAGCGAGGCTTTAAATTTGGTAAAAAAAGAAAATGAAATCTTACCTACTAATATCTTATTTATAGCAGGGCCTTCAAGAACAGCAGATATAGAACTTATCACTATTTTTGGTGTTCATGGGCCACAAATTGCACATATTATTATTTACTGATTCTATACTAGAATCAGTAAGTCTTAATTTTTAATATTAATTATATATATTTTTTATATTATACAAATATAAATAAAATAAATAATTTTCAATTAATAATATTTTAATAAAATATAATATTTCACTCAAATATATGAAATTAATTTTAAATACAAAAATTAAAGAAGGTGCTTTTGGATAAACTAATTCCAACTTGGAATGAAAAATACAGTATTCATGACACAATGATTGACATTCAACACCAAAAACTTTTTGAACTTGCAGCAAAAATAGAAAATATGGTTTATAAATTTGTTCAAAGAGATGAGTTAAAAGAAATTTTAATAAAACTTTTTAACTATAATAAAAGAACATTTTAGCAACGAAGAAGATTATATGCAATAAATTCATTATCCTTGTTTAAATGAACACAAAATCATGTATAAAATATCATTCATGATATGTCTTATCTTATACAAAACATAAAAACCACTAATGATTTAAAAGAGAAGCTTTACACAGTTTCTAAAAAATTGCTTTTAGAACATATACTCTATGAAGATATGAAAGTTGAACAATACAGAAGATCTTCTTTAGCTTCTGAAGATGATGGGGGAGGTAAGCTTTGAAGAAGTCAAAGAAGAAAAAGATGATGAAAATGCAGTTTATCTTTATACATGTGAATGCGTAGGACAAATGCATGATGTACCTTTTGGAATTCATCAAAAATTCAACTTAAGGGTGTAAAATTTAAATGTAAAAAATGTAAAGAAGCCATACAGTTTTATAAAAAATATTCAGAAAATTTCTAATTAACTATTTATGCGTTAAAATAATAAATAAAGTATAAGTTAGTCAAAGAAGGAAATTTAATGGATAAAAAATAAAATATTTTATTTTGGATAAATTTGACTATTCCTATCCTATACTAACCAAAGATACAAAATGCTCATTTTGTGAAATTTTTTTCCCAATAGAATATAGCTCAAACTTAAAAACAATAGAAAAAGAATGTCCATTTTTCAATAATAAAATGGACATTAAACTTAAAAACTAAGCCTTAGTTTTACTTACAATATTAATAATATTTGAAGCTACTTCATCAGCAAGCTCTAAATGAGAAGTAAAGCCTACACAAGAACAATTAATCTCGCCTAAAACATATTTATCATTGCCCTTTTCATCAGTATCTAAAATAAAATCAGCCGTCCAAATCAATGGTAAGTCGTAATTGCCTAATCTTTCCCTTACCTTAGGAAGCTCGCCTAAAAACATATCCACCAAAGTTTTCCAATCTTCTGGCTTATCATAACGATATTTTGCCCCACTAAAAAGCGTAGCAGAAAAAGCATCGGCATCTTCGGCTGGTTTTTTATGTACTACATTTACAGGAGTGTTATAAAGCATTAAAAGTCTGATTTCACCTTCTTTAATGCGCGGTAAAAAAGTCATATCCACAAGCATACCATTATCACCTATGATATATTGCTCACAAAAATCCATAAATTCCCCAAGCTCTCTATGTTCTACATGATTATCCTTAGCTTCCGTACACTTGATTTTTGTGTTTAAAGGCAAACTATCTCCACTAACATTACCCTCTACACTCACACGCCAAATTCCCTCTCCTGTAGAGCCACGATTTTGCTTTAAAACCCTTTCACCTTTAGCCAAACTTTTTGGAAAATTTTCTTTAAAAGTCTTAATATCATAGTAAGCATAAGTATCGCTTGGAACAAGATCAGTATCTGCTAATTTTGTAAGTGCATCTTTAGCACCATAACCTATCATAGCATCAGGATGAGGCATACCTACAAGCTTATCAGCACAAAGTTTTCTTAACATATCAAAATACTCATTTTCTTCTTTAAGATTGCCAGGATTGATGCGAGAAACATAACCATCAAAATTTTCTTTCACATATTTGTAAATTTCATCTTTTTTACTCACTTCAAAAAAAATCACCTCAGCATTCCAACCCTTAGCTTTTAAGGCATTTACCATAGGTATAGTATCTTTTCTATAACCATCTTCACCTTTATCACTCCCACCTTTAACTTCAAAAAAAACAATATTTTTTTTCATTATTTTACTCCTTATCTAAAATATAAATAATTATTGCATAAAAATATTACAAAAATTAAATAAAAATATTTATATATTTTATCTAGCGTTTATAAAACTGCTATTAGTCTTATAAGCGATTTCGATTAAGCTTTTACTTATCAAGTTTGATGCTTGTCCTTCTAGGCGGTTAAGAAATTTATCAATCTTATTTTCTTCTTTCCAAACGGGATTTGAAACATTAGCAAGTTTTTCAAGCTCCTTTTTAGCATTTTCATAATTACTAAGCTCATCTATAAGACCAAGCTCCTTAGCCTTGGCAGCTAAAAACACTCTTGCATTTGCCCATTGGTCTTTTTTGTTAAGATCTAATGCTCTTTCCTTAGCAACAAAACCTGTAAAAAGATCATAACTTTGATCAATTAAACCCTGTAAAAAATTTCTTTCATTCTCATTCCAAGCTCTTGCAAAAGTTCCAGCACTTTTAAATTCACCTGCTTGAATAGTTTGTTCTTTAATACCGAGTTTATTAGCCAATCCACTTAAATCAGCTCCTTGCATAATCACACCGATAGAGCCTATAAAACTTGCCGGATTGGCTAAAATTTTATTGGCTCCAACTCCTGCTAAATAACTTCCGCTTGCCATAGTTCCGCTTGCATAGACAAGCACGGGCTTTTTAATTTTTAAATCCTTTATAGCTAGAGCTAGTTCCATACTAGGAGCAAAAGCTCCACCAGGAGAGTCTATAACAAAAAGCACTCCTTTGATATTGCTATCATTTTTAGTATTGATAATTTTTTCTAAAACCGCAGAGCTATCAAAAATTTCACCCTTTAAATCAATACGTTCTAAATTTGCAAGATTGGAGCTTGAATTTGCACTAGGCATTAAAATCCATATAACAATCAACAATAAAACAAAGGTTTTAAAATAAGTATTGATAAATTTTATACCGCATCCTAAAGCCTTAAAAAATGATTTTAAAATCTGCATTCTTTTCCTTTTATAAATAATTTATTTACTTCCTTAGCATTTAAAATAAACTGCAAAGGAGCTTGCTTTTTATCACATTCTCCTAGCTCAAATACGCTAAAATCAGCAATTTTACCTTTTTTAAGCTCTCCTAAATTTAAATTTAAAGCCCTTGCAGGATAAAGTGTTACCATTTGCAAAAGCTTAGATGCTAACTCTAATAAATCAAAATTCTTATGTATAAGTAAATTCGCGCGCATTTCATCAAGTAAGGACAATGAAATATTTGAGCTAAGTCCATCGGTTCCTAAATGGATATTTAATCCACTTTTTAAAGCCGTTTTTAAATCTAAGCTTTTTTGACTTAAAAGGCGATTTGAAAATGCACAATGTGTAATAGAATGTAAATTCTTATCTAACCATTCATATTCTTTTAGATAAACACAATGTGTAAAAAGAGTCCTTACTCCTTTAAAGAGTTTAGCAAAATCCTTTGCTGTATAAAGAGGCTTAGGGTGAAGTGTAAAATTTTCAAGCCATTTTTTAAAACCCCCTTTAGACTCTCTAAGCCAGATATTTTCAGCCTTGCTTTCTAAAAAATGCGTACTAACTAGTAAATTTTGCTTTTTAGCTAAATCAAGAGCAAAATGAGCCAAACTAGGATGAGTTGAATAAGGAGAATGAATCGAAATTGCTGGGATAAAAAAATCATTTTTAAATTTCAAAGAATTTTCAAATCTTTTTAAAAATTCTTGTTTTTTATCTTCAAATTGATTTTCATTTGTGCCTAGAATTTCATTAAAAAATACTACACGCATCCCCTTTTGACTAGCCTTTAAACAAGGATCTAAATCACTCCCAAAACTTGAAATTTCACCTATGGTGCCTATACCGCTTTTTTGCATTTTTTTAATGCTTTGAAGTATTAATTCTTCTTTGGCCTGCGCATTTAACATGGAACGAGAATTTATAACACTTTTAAGCCAAATTAAAAATTCTCCAAAATGTAAAGTTGTTGAATTTGCACTAAATTCTAAGTGTGTGTGAGGATTTATAAAAGTAGGTAAAATAACCGAATTTTTAGGTGTTTTGATGATTTTAGCCTTAGGATATTTTTTTCTTAAATTATCCAATTTACCTAATTCTAAAATTTTATCTTCAAAAACAAAGGCTTGATTTTCTAGTATCGTAAAATCTTCATCACATAAAAAAAGATATCTTGCAGCAGCTATAAACACGATTTTCCTTTCAAAAATTACATTGTAGCAAAAATTTATTTTTAAAATGTTATAATATAAGGTTAAAAATAAATTTTTAAGGTTAAATCCATGAAAATAATGATTATCCAAGGCCCAAATGTTAATATGCTTGGCGTAAGAGAAGTGGGAATTTATGGTGCTATGAAAATGGAGCAAATTCATGAGCAAATGAAAATAGCTGCCACTCAAAGCAATGTAGAACTTGACTTTTTCCAAAGTAATTTTGAAGGTGAAATCGTAGACAAAATTCAAGAATGCCTTGGAACAGTTGATGGAATTATTATCAATGCAGCAGGCTATACTCATACTTCAATAGCTATTCGAGATGCTATTGCAGCGGTAGCTTTGCCTACAATTGAAGTGCATATTAGCAATGTTTATCGCAGAGAAGAATTTCGCCAAAAAAGTCTTATAGCGCCTGTATGCTCTGGAACTATTGTTGGTTTTGGTCCTTTTGGCTATCACTTGGCTTTAATGGGTGTAATTCAAATTTGTGAACAAATAAAAAATTTGCACGCAATGCAACAAGCACAACAAACAAATAAATAATAATGCTAAAAATTCAAGGAGTAAAACACTTTGAAAAAAGTCGTTTTTTTCCTTTTTTTAGTCAAAATATACGATCTTTTAAATATTTAGCCCTTATAGGCTTAGGAAGCAATATAGAACCTGAAAAAAAAAGATTTGATATGCTTTTTCGAGTAATGATGGATGATAAAAGATTTAAAATTTTATCCACATCTCCTATGTTGATAAATGAAGCCTTTGGTTTTAAAGAGCAAAAAGATTTTACCAATGCTGTTATGTTGATACAAACTAATTTGCACGCACGAGCACTTTTGAAAGTTTTACTTTATTATGAAGTAAAATTTAAACGCAAGAGAACTTTCAAAAACGCTCCTAGAACGCTTGATTTAGATCTTTTATACTTTTCACAAAAAGTCAAGCGTGATAAGTGGTGTGAGGTGCCTCATAAAGGGGCTAAAGAAAGAGTGAGTGTAATTTTGCCTTTAGGCATGATATAAGGAATATAATATGGGACAACTTATACATACTTTTACTGTTGAAGATACAGAACAAATTATACCCAAAGTAAAAGAAGATTACGGAGATAAAGCTTTAATTATAACAAATAAACAAATTCGTCCTAAAACCTTAAATCGCAATGCACTTTATGAGGTTATGGTAGCCATAGAAGAAAGCGACTATGAAGAACACTTAAAAAAACAAGGGAAATCTTTACCTGCAAAAAAAAGCTCGCCAAAACCATCTTCTACCTCTCTTGCAGAAGAAAAAATTAGATCTCAAATCCCTCAAGAAGATGAAGATGTAGTCTTGGATTTCTCAAATACTCGCTTAAATAGAAATTTAAACACTGTAAAAAACAATGACTTAACTAAAAAAACCTATCAAGATTTTCTACAAAACAAAATCAACCCTCATCAAAATAAGACTCTAGACTTTGATGATTTTAAAGAAAAGCTAAGTGAAGTTAGTAATGAAATTTCTAAAGTCACAAACACACCTTTAGAAAATTACACCCCTAATCTAAATTATAATAAAAAAATAGAAAATTTTGAAAAGCAATTTGAAAAACAAATCAACAAGCTTAACGATAAAATAGATCTTCTTGCAGATATGATGTGGGACGATAAAGCCGAAGCTAGAAAAAATCTTATGATACCTCCTGAATTTGCAAGTATTTATAAACAAGCCAAAGAAAGTGGAATGCTTGAAAATCATCTAGAAGCGATTATGAAGGCAACTATAGAAAATATGCCAGCTGCTATGAAAACCAACAAAGATGCGGTTCAAAGATATTTTCACTCACTTTTAAGAAATATCTTGCCTTGTCGTGTTGAAAGCGATATAAAAAAACAAAAAATCATGATGCTAGTAGGCCCAACAGGAGTCGGAAAAACAACAACCTTAGCTAAGTTAGCTTTTCGCTATGCTTATGGAGATAAGCGTTATAAAACAGGTATTATTACGCTTGATACTTATAGAATCGGTGCGGTTGAGCAACTTTTTCAGTATGCAAAAATGATGAAACTTCCTATTATTGATAGCATAGAACCAAAGGATTTAGATGAAGCGATAAAAAGCTTAAATAATTGCGAAGTAATTTTGGTTGATACTATAGGAAATTCACAATACGATCAAAGTAAACTTTCTAAAACTAAAGAATTTTTAATGCACTCAAATGCAGAAATTGATGTAAATTTAGTGGTTTCTGCAAACACCAAACATGAAGATTTAATGGAAATTTATAAAAATTTTTCATTCTTAAATATTGATACTTTGATTATTACTAAATTTGATGAAACAAAGGTTTTTGGAAATATCTTCTCTCTTATTTATGAAACGAATATTCCTCTAAGCTTTTTCTCTACAGGACAAGAAGTGCCAGATGATTTAGAAGTAGCCAATAGTGATTTTCTAGTTCATTGTATTTTAGAAGGGTTTAATAAAGGAAAAAATAATGAATAACCAAGCAAATAAACTTCGCAATCTCATGAGTCAAAATGGAACCAAAAAATCCCAAAACACTCATTTTATAGCTATTACAAGTGGAAAAGGTGGCGTTGGAAAAAGTACGATTAGCGCAAATCTAGCCAATGTTTTAGCAAATAATGGCTATAAAGTTGGGCTTTTTGATGCTGATATTGGCTTGGCAAATTTGGATGTCATTTTAAATGTACGCATACAAAAAAATCTCTTGCATGTTTTACGTGGAGAATGCTCCTTGGAAGATATTTTAATAGAAGTTAAGCCAAATTTATGGCTCATCCCAGGCGAAAGTGGAGATGAGATTTTAAAATATAATGATAAAAATATTTACGAGAGATTTTTAAATCAAGCAAGTATTTTAGATGAGCTTGATTTTCTTATTATCGACACAGGCGCGGGTATTGGTGGAAATATTTTAAATTTTTTAGAAATGGCTGATGAAGTTATAGTAGTAACTGTTCCTGATCCTGCAGCAATCACTGATGCGTATGCAACCATAAAAACAACTTCTAAGACAAAAGAAAATTTACTAATGCTCTTTAATGTTGTAAAAAACGAAAATGAAGCTTTAAAAGTGTTTGAAAATATTAAAAAAGTTGCAGATGCAAACATTAAAAATCCTTTAAATTTAGAATTCTTAGGTCATTTAAGCGCTTCTAAAGATGTAAGTGGTAGTATTAAAAAAAGAACTTTATTTAGCGATGAAAACACAGCCTCAAGTGATGAGCTTAAAGCCCTAGCTTCCAAGCTTTTATATAGATTGGAACGGAAAGTGCTTGATAATGTTTCAAATCGTAGTTTTTCAAGTTTTTTTAGAAAAATTATTGAAAGATTTTAGCAATAAAGAGAAGAGATTATGAGGCCAGAAAATTACGTAGCATTTTTTACTGTTTGTGGATTTTTTATAGGACTTGCATTTAGCATTATTAGTATAGATGAAGCCTTTGATATACTGATTTTTACTTGTTTTATTACTTTTATGTTTTATGTTTTTGTTCATATTGCCATTATGAATTTTATAGATGTAAAGAAAATTAGCGGTAGAATCTTTAATAAACACGATTATGAAAAAACTAGCAATAATATTATCAACGATTTAGTTATTCGTGAAAAGAAAATGGATATAATTTTAGAAAAGCTCAATGAAGAAAGAGAAGAGCTAAAGAAAAATGAATCCAAAGAAAGACGAAGAAATGCTAAAAGAGCCGCCTAAAGCTTATGCACAAATGCTAAAGAAAGAGCAAGATGAGCTTGTGCTTTCTTACATGCCAGCCCTACGTGCTATGGCTTTTAGACTAAAAGAACGCTTGCCTTCAAGCATAGATGTTAATGATCTTATTAGCATAGGCGTTGAAGAAATGATAAAGCTTTCACGCCGTTACGATAAAGAACAAAATGATAACTTCTGGGGTTTTGCAAGAAAAAGAGTTAATGGCTCTATGCTTGATTATCTTAGAAGTCTTGATGTTATGAGTCGAAATAATCGTAAAATTATTAAAGATATTGATGCAATCATGGATGAATATTTCCTTGAGAATGAATGCGAACCTGATGATGAGTATCTAGCCAAAAAACTTGATTTAGATGTAGAAAAAATCAAAGAGGTAAGAACAGCTCATGCTATTAGCTATACCCTGCCCATCGATGAGCAAATCGAACTTTATAACGAAGACAATACTTTAGAAAAAATTGAAAAAGAAGAACTTTTAGAAAAAATTCACAAAGTGCTAGATGATCTTAAAGAGCGCGATCAGTTAATTATTCAGCTTTATTATTATGAAGAATTAAGCCTAAAAGAAATCAGTGAAATTTTACAAATCAGTGAAAGCAGAATTTCACAAATTCACAAAAAACTCCTTAAAAAACTTAGAGAAAGGCTAGTGTAATGGCTGAGATACTTTCCCAAGAAGAAATTGATGCCCTGCTTGAAGTTGTCGATGATAACACCGACACACCCATAGCCTCAAATTCAAAAGATGAAAAAGATGAAAGAAATATCGTTGTATATGATTTTAAGCGTCCCAACAGAGTTTCAAAAGAACAACTTAGGACAATCAAAGGCATACATGATAAATTAGCAAGAAATTTAGCCTCTCAAATTTCATCGATGATGAGAAGTATTGTTGAAACTAAACTTCATTCAGTCGATCAAATGACTTATGGAGAGTTTTTAATGTCTTTGCCAAGCCCAACAAGTTTTAACGTTTTTTCTATCAAACCTTTAGATGGAAACTGTGTTTTAGAAATCAATCCAAGCATAGCTTTTCCTATGATAGACAGGCTTTTAGGTGGTCAAGGTGATAGCTATGAAGCTTCGCGTGAGCTTACGGATATTGAGCTTAATTTGCTTGATTCTATTTTGCGTATCATTATGCAAAGACTTAAAGAAAGCTGGGCTACTGTAACTGAAATTTATCCTAGTATTGAAGCTAAAGAATCAAGTCCAAATGTTGTGCAAATCGTATCTCAAAATGAGATTGTTATCATGGTGGTAATGGAAATCATCATAGGAAATTCAAGCGGTATGGTAAATATCTGCTATCCTGTAGTACATTTAGAAAGTATATTAAGCCGTTTAGCAAACCGCGATATTATGATGGGTGAAACCTCAGCCAAAAAATCACGTAACAAAGAACTTAAAACTTTAATCGGTCGTGCTGAAGTGGTATATGAGGCAATTTTAGGAAAAACCTTAATTAATGTTCATGAATTTTTAGAACTTAAACAAGGTGATATTTTAAGGCTTGATAGAGAAGCAGATGATAAAGCTATAGTAAGCATCGATAAAAAAGATGTTTTCTTAGCACAAATTGGATTGCATCGTTTTAGAAAATCTATTAAAATTTTAGAACTCATACGCACAGATAAAGATGAAATCAAAGAAATTTTGGAAAAATACGAAGAAGAACGTAAAGCTAAAGCTAGTGTTTATGATGAGCCTGAAGAGGAGGATGAAGAAATATGATCAATGATTTTTTAAAAATGTTTACAAATGAATGCATCAGCACCATTGAAGGTTTAACAGGAAAAAGTGCTGAATTTAGCGAATATAAAGAATTTGATGTCAATGCAAGTGATACTTTAAAAGCACCTTTAGTGTATGCTATATTTGATATAGCAAATGGTGGAAAAATAGGAATTTTAGCCGGTGCTGTTTTAATGAGTGCTATTGGTGAATGGATGATGGGTGAAGAAGAGATCACCAAAAACGATAAACTAGGTCCTGATGAAATGGATGCAGCTAAAGAAGCCATCCAAAATATCATTTCAGCATTTTCTACAACTTTAGGAGCTCAAAAAGACATTCCAAAAATGGATTTTAGTATAGAATCTTGTGAATTTGTGCCTGAAAGCGTAGATTTTAAAGATTTTAAAAAATTATTTTTATATGATGTAAAAATAGGCGATTTAGAAGAACAAGTTTCTTTAGCCATGGATCAAACACTTCACAACATTCTAAGTGGAAAACCTGCTGAAACAGGAAATACAAGCACTGATTCTAATCACAACGCTGAAGAAAAAGCGATAATGCTTAGCGAAGAGCTTAAAAATATCAATCTTATCATGGATGTGCGTTTGCCTGTTCGTGTGCGTATAGGCAATAAAAAAATGCTTTTAAAAGATGTTTTAACTATGGATATAGGCTCAGTTGTGGAGCTTAATCAACTTGCAAACGATCCGCTTGAAATTTTAATCGGAGATAAAAGAATTGCTTATGGCGAGGTAGTAATTGTCGATGGTAACTTCGGCGTTCAAATTACAGAAATTGGTTCTAAAAAAGAAAGATTAGAACAACTAAGATAAAAAGTTTTAGCCTACAAATTAAGAATAATAAATATAAACGAATTAAAACTAAAACAAACTAAAAGGGCTGAAATCAAAATGTAAAGATTTTGGAGTATTTAACTTAAAAGGTTTTAGCTCTTTTTTAGGAGCAACAATTAAAGCATAACCACCTTTATTATATCTATCCCAAATACTAAAAAATTGACTTTTAGAACTTATATATTCTCCATGGCTTGGATCAAGTATTTGCAAATAATTTCCTTTATGATTGATAATTATAACAAAATGTGGAAAGCGTGGATCATCTTCAATTTTTACAAGCATTGGAATATTTACAAGTTTATCCAAGTTTTCTCTATTGATTTGATATGAATTGCTTTGAAAGCCCAGTTTTTTAACTGCATCGCTTAAATCTGCAAAGCTTACCATATCCGTATAAAGTTCTTGTCCGCTCATAATCTTTAAAAGTTCAAGTTCATCAAACTTTTTTTGATCATCAAGTATATTAAGTAAAGTTGCTAAAGATGAAGCCCCACAAGATTGCTCATAAGTTTGTCTTATTACTCTTTCGTTTTTAATTTCTTGATAAGACTTAACTACCCATTCGGCTTTTGCACTCAAAGCAAGAATGAGTAAAAATAATAAAATTTTTAGAATTTTTTCCATAAGCTTATCCCAAATATACTATCAGGAGAAGCAGAGCTTCCTCCAAAACTAGCATTAACAGAAACTGCGGTATCTGAATTAATGCTATAAGTAGAACCTAAACTTAAAGTTGGAATAGAACGCACTTCAGAATTTTGATAACCATTAATTTTTTGCTCGGTTTGAAATCTTTGCTCTGCTCCTAAATCTAAAGTAATTTTAGGACTTAGAATAATAGATAAATCCCCACCCACATAAATACTATTTCCATACTCTATTTTAAGGGTTTTAAATTTTCTTGATTGATTATAACCAAATCCTGTATAAATACTATAAACCACAGGATCGCTATATCCCCTTAAACTAGCTTGTAAGCTTTGTGATTTTAGATAAAAGTTTTTGGTTTGATTGATTGCTTTTTCTCTTTGAACGACTGCAGTTTGAAAGGTAATTTGTGGAATTAAATCTGCAATGCTATCGCCTGTATAAATAAAACCTAGCCATAAATTATCAAAACCTATTCTGTTTTTACTAGAATACTCATTTGTAAAAAAGTTTGTATATTCTTGTCTTGCATAACTTCCGCCCCCTGAAATAAGTATGTCAAACTTAGGTGTTATGGTATAAATGAAAGTTTGAGTTAAAAACACTTGCTTTGTATCATTCCAAATTGTAGGATCTCCGCCTATTGTTATATTAGGATAAAGAGAATACGAGTTTGCATTTCCTGTGCTAAGCAAAGAAAAGCTTGTAATGCTTCTTAAGCCTATTTGCTTTTTAAATAAACTGTCTATATTTAGTTCATCACTAGCAAAAACACAATTAACTAAAACCATAAATGCTAAACAAATCTTTTTCATTGTTGCCTTTCTAAATATTTTCAAATTTTTTTAAAAGCAATGAATGTTCCAAATAAAAAATTTGATTTTAATATATAATTTGTGATATTATTCAAATAAAGAGTAAAATAATTAAATAAGGAGAAATTATGCTTAAAAAATTAGCAAGTTCATTGATTTTAGGTTCTTTGTTAGCTAGTTCTGCTTTTGCTGGGGATTTTTTAGCTAAAGTTAGTAATGGTGCTTTAAGTGATAATTCTCAAGGGGTTAAAGCTCTTAATTTAGATGAGATGAAACAAGTTAAGGGTGGGTATCAAGTTGTGTTCTTACATAATGGAACTCAATGGAATCCAGCAGATGAACTATATGCCATAGCAAAATACACTGAAGGAGAATTACAATATATGGCAAACTACCTTCAAGGCAATGCAAACGCTCCACAAGGGCTTTGTGGTATAGATCAAACATCTTGCTCAAATCCTAGTAAAAATAGATTTACAGCATTTTTACAAGTAACACAAAATTCTCTCTCTATCCTTCCTGTATATACAGTTAAAAGACAAGTAAAAGTTTCTGATTTAGGAAAACCTTATGTTCTTTTCACTTATGGAGTTGGAGCATATGATACACAAAATCAGCAAATGTATAAATTTAATTCTAGCCCTATGTTAAATAATAATATGATTATTAAAGAAATGGCAAACAAATACAAAGGGCAAATGGAGTCTGCTCTTGGAGGGTGGTATGCAAGATGATTACTTTAAGTTCTTTTAATAGATATTTTGGAAATAATCCTCTACAGACACTTACTAAAATTAGAGATGAAAGTATCGAAAATGGAAATCCTGAGCTTACAAAAGAAGCAAGAGAAAAACTTGGTAATAGTTTTATAAATATGTATAAGGATTATGTGAAACTAAGCGATAAAGTAGAATTGGTCGAAGGATCAATAGAAGATAAACTTAGGAAAAATGAATTTTCAGAATCTGAGGTTAAAAGCTTATTTAAATGGATAGATGAAAATACAAAATCACCCCATTGGATGGAAGTTGATGGGGTGAGTTATGATGAAGCTTATATTAAAGTTTTTCATACAAGTAAAAATATAGACGAATTTAAAACAAAATATCTTGAGCTTCAACAAAAATATTTAGTCGATTTTAGAAATATTAATTCATCGCAAAAAAATTCAGAAGAAAACAAAGAAAAGCCTTTTAAACCTATGCAAGCAGAAAGTAAAAACAAAGAAACTTACAAAGATGATAGTAAAATGAATGAGCTTGTAAAAAAACTATTAGAAGGTAAATTTAACACAAGTAAAGAATTAGAACTTCTTTTTGGTATGAAATTTAGTGATGATGATGTAGGAGAATTTAATAAAGTCCTTTCTTTAAATTCTGCACCAAAAAGTATAGATATTAAGGCTTAAGGATTTAAAAGTCTTTAAATTCCTAATCTTAATAAAATAAACCTATTAAAACTTATATAATAAAGAACTTATTATAAATTTTTAGCTAGAATGGAATTTATTTTAACTAAAGGTTGAAAAATGAATGAAAAAATAAGCCAAGATTTAGAAAAATTTGCTAACATACCAAACCTAAAAAATGCCGTAACTTTTTTTGGTTCAGCAAGACTTAAAGAAGATAATTTTTATTATCAGCAGGCTAAAATTTTGGCACAAAAATGTGTTCAAAATGGTTTTTGTGTGATAAGCGGTGGAGGAGGAGGTATTATGCGTGCAGCCAACGAAGGTGCTTTTTCACAAAAAAATAATACAAATTCAATGAGTTCTGTAGGGTTTAATATATTTTTACCTCACGAGCAAAAACTTAATGATTTTGTAGAATATAATATTACTTTTGAGAGCTTAGCCATACGCAAAATGGCTCTTATTGAAAAGAGTCTAGCTTTTGTGATCTTCCCAGGCGGCTTTGGAACACTTGATGAATTGTGTGAAATTCTTACATTAAAACAACTAGAATTTAAAAAAGATGTTCCTATTATTTTGTTTGGGGGTGAATTTTGGCGAGGTTTTGATGAGTTCGTCAGAAATTCTTTGCTCAAACTTGAAGTGATTTCTAAAGGAGATGAGTTAAAGTATAAAATCACTGACGACTTGAATTTTATAATTAATACTTTAAAGGAAATTTAATGAAAATTCTAGTCGCTATGAGCGGTGGAGTTGATAGTACAGTCACTGCTTATAAACTTAAAAATTTAGGTCATGAAGTTATAGGTTGTTATATGAAGCTTCATGGCAAACCAAATTACCACGAAGAAAATATCAAAAAAGTAGAAAAAGTTGCAAATTTTTTACAAATTCCTTATCATATTTTAGACTTACAAGAAGATTTTAAAAACAAAGTTTATATGCCTTTTGTAGATACTTATAAAGAGGGTAAAACACCAAATCCTTGCGCTTTATGTAACCGTTTTATCAAACTTGGAAAACTTTTAGAATTTGCTAAAAGTTTAGGTTGTGAAAAACTTGCCACGGGGCATTATGCAAGACTTGAAAACAACTTAATAAAAACCGCAGTAGATGAAAGCAAGGATCAAAGCTATTTTTTAGCCAGTGCAGATAAAGAAGCTTTAAAATATCTTATTTTTCCGCTAGGCGAAATGAAAAAAGAAGATGTGAAAAAATTTGCTTCCACTATAGAGGTTTTAAAATCTTTTGCCACTCAAAAGGAAAGTTCTGAAATTTGCTTTGTTGAAGATACTTATGTGCAAGTTTTAGATCAGTTTATGGATACAAAAATTCCTGGAGAAGTATTAGATAGCAGCGGAAAAGTAGTAGGCAAACATGAGGGCTATATGCACTATACTATAGGCAAAAGAAGAGGCTTTGAAGTGCGTGGGGCACATGAACCACATTTTGTTTTAAAAATCAATCCTAAGCAAAATCAAATCATCGTAGGAACCAAAGAAGAACTTAAAATCAGTGAATTTAAGCTAAAAAATATCAATCTTTTTATAGATGCTAAAGAGCTTGATTGCGAAGTAAAAATCCGCTATCGTTCAAAATCTACACCTTGCAAGGTAGAAATTTATGAAGATAAAAGTGCAAAAATCACTCTAAAAAATCCTGTTTATGGACTTGCTAGCGGACAAATGGCAGTCTTTTATGATTATGATAAAGTCATAGCAAGCGGTTTTATAGAATAATTTCTAGGAATTAATTCCTAGAAATTATTAATAAAATCCTAAAATTTTCCACCAAATAAGTCCAACAGCTATCATCACTACTATATCAACTATGGAAATCACAAAACCTATACTCCACCATTTTTTAAGAGTTACATAGCCTGTTCCAAAAATAACAGGAGCTGTTCCTGTTGCATAGTGAGTTAATGCCATCATAACATTACCTGAAGCTATCATAATAAAAGCATAAAGAAGTGGTGGTGTTCCTAAGGCAAGCCCTGCGCTATAAAAAACAAAAAACATTGCTGATATATGAGCTGTAGTAGAAGCAAAGAAATAGTGCGTATATAAAAAAGCAAGGCTTAAAAATATCATAATAGAAATTTCCCCAAGTCCCATAGCAGAAGCAAATTCACCTAAAGCTTCAGCTAAAAACTGAGTAACACCAAGTTTGCCAAGCAAAGTTGCCATCATTACAAGAGCTGAAAACCATACTAAAGTATTCCAAGCAGCTTTTTCAGCCAAAACTTCCCCAAAAGTTAAAACTCCACTAATCAACACCAAAGACAACCCAAGCAAAGCCACGCTAGTCGCATCAAGAGAAATTCCAAAAAGCAAACCAAAAGTCCCAGCCCATAAAAGCAAAAGCAAGACAAAAACACTGAGCATGATTTTTTCACTATTTTTCATTTTTCCAAGTTCTTTCAATTTATCTTTAGCAAAAGTGGAAGCATTAGGCGTGGATTTAATTTCTGGTGGAGAGAGAAAATAAAGCACCAAAGGCATCAAAAGCATAGCAGCTATACCAGGTAAAAACATTCCTAAAGCCCATTGCCCCCAAGTTAAATGCACTTCTAAATTTGTAGCTTGTGCTATAAGATCAACCACCAAAGGATTTGGAGCTGTAGCTGTAATAAACATAGCTGATGAAATAGGATTAGCTTGATAATTTACCAAAGAAAGATAAGTGCCTATTTTATTTTGCGTTCCATCTTCAGGAGTGGATTTAAAACTTCTTGCAATAGCTTGAACTATAGGATTTATGATAGCCCCTGCTCTTGCAGTATTTGAAGGAGTAACTGGAGCTAAAATGGTTTCACAAAAAGCTATAGAATAAGCAATACCTAAGGTTTTTTTACCAAAAATACTGATAAAATGATAAGCCAAACGCTCTCCAAGTCCTGTTTTAATAACTCCACGAGCCACAATAATAGAAATCACTATAAGCCAAATAAGAGAATTTGAAAAACCACTTAAAGCATCTTTTATACCTGTTTTAGATTTTAAATTTGATATAGCAGTATTTACCTTTTCATCTATACTCTTTTGAGATAAAAAATCAAGTGCTAAAGTATTTAAAGCTGAAATTTTAGTCTCATCAATAAGTTGTTGCGTAGAAGTTTTTGAAGTAGCCTTGGTGTAAATTTTACTTAGATTTTCAATCTGGTAATTTATATCTGTGCTTGATTTTAAAATTTCATTAACTTTTGCTTTTAAATTTCTACTTATATTAGCATTGATTAAAGCCTGCAAAATAGTGGCTTCAACTGCCTCATCCATAGTTGTTTTATAGATATTAGAATTATCTCTTAAAACAATTCCCTCAAGAGTTTTTATATGTGTAGCACGCACAGAACTTTGGGTAGTGGTAATGCCACTAAGAGCTATTATGGCAATAGCTATCATACAAACAGCCCCCAAAGGCATTACTTGCAAAATCACTGCCATAATCACAGCAATAAAAAGCCCAAGAAAATGCCAAGAATTATCTTCCAAACCTACAGGAGTAGGCATAAGCCAAAACACAGCTGCAATTAAAATACACAGCACCAACAAGGGAATTTTACTTCTGTTCATTATTTATCCTTTGATATTGGTAATGTAATTTACAATGCTTAAATTTTAATTAACTAATATTTTAATAAATCTTAAAATTACAATTTTTAAATAAATTTTTAATTTATTGTTACAAACATACATAATTTTTTACGTTATTAAAGAAGCTAGTCTAATTGAAAAATAAATAGGGAATTTTAAATGAAGAAAACCCTTCCCCAGATAACTGCGGCACACACTAAAATCAAGTGCTCTGCTGTGTTCCCACCCTGAAGCGGTGCTTAAAAATAGCATTGCACAGGTCTAAGAAAAGGCAAAGAAATTATATCATAATATACTTAAAAAGTGTTGAGCTATAAAAACTAAATATAAAAATGTATAAATATGTAACAAATTGGTTATATTTTGTATAAATTTTTAAATTTAATTTGCAAAATTATTGTTTTTTTCAAGGAAATACGATTATATAGATATATTATATAAATTTTTAAGGAAAAATCATGGAAATCAAATGGAGTAAAGATTTTAGCATTAAAAACATACAATTAGATAAACAACACGAACTAATTTTTGAAATTGCTGAAATTGCAAACGATTTAGCTTTAAAAATTCAAGATAATGATGTGCAACACAAAAATGATTTAAAACAAATTCTTACAAAGTTATTCCAATATGTAAAAATTCATTTCAAAGATGAAGAAAAATTTATGGAAAGCATTGATTTTCCTTTAATTGAAGAACATAGAAAATCTCATCAAATATTATTAAAAAAGACTAAAGAACTTTTAGAACACTCAAATGATATTGTTAAAATGTCATTTGAACTTTCAACATTGACCAAAGATTGGATTTTAGATCATTTTGCTATTGAAGATTTATGGATAGCTAACTTCACAAAAAAAGCTCTACATCTTCAAGAGATTCATTATAATCTAGAGCAATACATAAAATTAAAATCGATTAGGCAAGATTTAAAGACTGAAAAAACCTATGATTATATTTGCAACTGTTATTTGCGTACTCATGCAGTTCCACAAACCATACACGAAGAACTTGTTAGCAAAGAAAATACTTTAAAATGTGAAAAATGTGGACAAATTTTAGTGCATTTAGATCATATTGATTTAAATCAAAATTATGAAATGTTAAATCATATCCTCGAAAACATAGGAGTGTAATGATGAGCTATGAAATAAAAACTTTAGAAACTTTCAATCCTTTTGAAAGTTTAAAATATGAACAAGCCAGCACAGATCAAATTCTTGATTTTAGAATTATAGATTTTAAACTTCTGTGTTCTAATATAAAACCAGCAAAAACAAAAACTTATGAAAGAAAGGATTTTGACTTATTTTATGCGGATGATTTTTTTGTAAAAAATTACAATACCATGGTGCAAAAATTTCTTATAGAAATTTATCCAAAAACACAAAAAAACTGTTTCGTGGTTAAGCTTAAATCTAATCCTAGTTTAACTTATCTTAAGGCCAATATTAATTTTTTGGATAATTTTAAATACTATCCAAATTTAAAATTTGACATTTTACAAAATATTTATAAAGTAATGATCAAACAAAAATTTTTAATCTTAAGACTTGATAAAAAATTTATTTGACAAGATTGATGATTTTATCTTATCAATACAAAAAAGTCCATCTATTAAAGAAATAGAGCTTGAAATTGCCAAAGGTGTAGATAAGATTGAACATAAAAGTGATGAAATTATTTATCATAGAGATGTTAACGAAGAATGTTTTGACGAAAATATTAACTATGATGAAGGAAACTACTGTAAACCTATTGAAAAAAATGAGCTACTTTTTGAATACATTTATAGAATTCTTGGAAAAGAAGGACGAAATTTAAGAGGAGAAATCCTTCATTTAAATCCAATAGCTTTTTTTGATAATCCTTTTATCATAAAAGATGAAAGCATTTATACAGAAGAACTAGAAGATAGAATTAAATATTTTAGTGCAAATTATGGATTTTTAAATAAAGACCGATCAGGATATAGCGTTACAAATAATTTAAAATTATCACAAGTAGGACTTAAAACAACCGGTTCAATCAAAACAAATACTGATGAAAATATAAACTTAGAAATCACTAATTTTGATATAAATGATGATGCTGTTAAATCAGGTATTGTAAATGTTCAAGCTTCAGACATAAAAGTAAATGGAAGCATTGGAGCGACAAAACTTTATGGAAGAAATATCAGCATCAAAGGCCTAACTCATGCAAAAAGCGAAATTTTTGCACAAGATATTTTTATTACAACACACAAAGGAACTTTGCAAGCTGATACTGTATATATAAAAAATTTAGAAAACGGGATAGTTATAGCCAAAAATGTATTTGTTGAAAACTGCATGGGTGGAAAAATAGAAGCAGAAAATATTTATATTTGCAATTTATTAGCAGATAATATCTTATATCCCAAAAAAAATCTAATCATAACAAATAATATAAAATTTAAAAATAATATTGTAATTTCTCCACTAGATTTTATTAATAATAAATCAAACTCAGAAACTGAAAATCTTACAAATTTAAGCCTTAAAACAAAGAGTAAACTTGATAATATCATAAGTCAAATGCAAAATTACTATGATTATCTAATCAAAAATCAAATCAAGATTATCAAACTTCAAAAAACTGAAAAACTTAATGCTATAGATATGAAATTTTCAAATCTTTATCGTGATATCATAAAAAAATATAATCATCTTAGTGTCTTGTATAAAAAACTTATAAAATTAAAATATCATATTGACGCAAAGCTAAATTTTTTAGATGAAATGGTTTATAATGTAAAAATATACATAAAAGCCGAAAATATTGGAGAGGATAATTTTTTAAAATTTTATCCTAAAACAAACACCGAGCTTGAACTAAAACATCATATAAATTTAAAAGACTATGAAAAGGTTTTATATCTTGAAAAAGGGCAACAAGCAAGCTATATTAAATCAAGTCATGATTATAGCGAAAGCGACATAGAAGAAATTAAAATTATTTTTGAAAAACTAGAAAAAGATAATTCCTAAAAATTATCTTTTCATATTAATAGCCTTTTGTATCATTTGATCGCTTGTGGTAATGCTTTTTGAGCTTGCATCAAAGGCTTTTTGAGTTACTATAAGATTTGAAAGCTCTACGCTTAAATCAACATTAGATTGCTCTAAAAAACCACCTTTAAATTTAGCTGTATTAACAATCTGTCCATTTTTCATAATAAAACTTGCATCACCACTATTAGCTGTTGCAGCAAAGATATTATCGCCCATAGCAGCCAATCCTTGCTCATTGATAAAATTATATAAAGCAAGCTTTCCAACTATAGCATTTTTACCATTGCTAAATTGTGCTACAATACTTCCATCATCAGATATATCATATTGTTTAAAAAATCCTTCGGCTACACCATCTTGCTGTGTAACTACATTTTTTTCAACGCCTTCTTTAATATAAATCCCACTATAACCCGAACCAGGTTTATTAGCATCATAAGGAGAGCCTAAATCAATATTAATTGTTCCGCCATTTGGGTTTGCAATGCTTGTAATATTGTTTTGAAGCAAAGCACCATTTTTATCAAAAACCATATTTCCTTCAGTTGGATTGCCTACGGCATTGCCATTAGAATCATAAATTTGAGCAATGGCTTTATATTGTATATTATCGCCTTCTTGCGGCAAAACTCTTTCAAGCGTAACCCTTAAAGTACTTTTACTTCCATCTGCATTATAAATAGGGGATTCTAAAATATCTTTATTGGCTTTTTGTTGTTCTGTTGAAATTTGAGCTGTATCAAGCTTGATGCTATTTTCATCCAATCCTTTTAAATCAAGCTCATTGCTTTTAAAATTAAGATTTTCATCTAAAGTTGCTTCAAAGCTTTTTTTTACGCCATTATCGTCAGTGAAATTTAAAATGATCCTATCACCCACTTTAGCACTAAACACATCTTCTTTGCTAACACTACCGCTAACTACATATTTTCCATCTTCGGTTTTTGTAATGTTAAATTTACCAGGATCAAGATCTACTTTGACCACTTCTGTTGTTGTGTTAGTATTTAAACTTCCACTCCATTTTACATTTTGAGTTACTTGAGGAGGTAAATACATATTCACAGGTACTTTAATAGCCCCTTGAGAAGCAGTTGTGCCTATACCGAAAGAATTATTTGAATTTACGGTAAAACCATTATTTACCGGAGTTCCTGTGTTAAGATAATCCCCCATAAGCCCCGCAACCCTATCGCTATAGTTGATACCGGTAAAAGCAGGGTTCATTGTTCCTAAAACAAAATTTCCATAAGAATCTACCAAATATCCATTTGCATCTCTTTTAAACGATCCATTTCTAGTATAGTAAGCATTACCATCCGCTCCCAAAACCCCAAAAAATCCTTTTCCTTGTAAAGCCACATCAAATTCGCTATCGCTTGCCACAAGAGAACCTTGCTCAAAAACCACATTAGAAGAAGCTGATCCTGAGCCATATCCACCTTGAGCAGGATTAGTTGATTGAGTGGTTATAGTGCTATAAAAAACATCTTTAAATTGAGCATCAGAATACTTAAAACCTGTAGTATTAACATTAGCTATATTATTTGCATAAATATCAATACCAAAACTATTTGTTTTAACTCCAGAAATTCCATTATAAAATGAATTTATCATGGCTTATGCCTTTTCCTCTTTATCACCATCTTCTGTAGATCCAGAATTAGAAGAATCTCCATCACTTGAGTCTCCACTTGAACTATCTCCAACGGAAGTTGAAGATGAACCAAGTTTATAATCACTAATTTCACCAATATCATCAAAACTTACATATTGACCACCCATTTTTGCATAAGCAATCCCATCAACAAATTTAATACCCTCTATAGGATAAGTTCCATAATTTGCAGTTATTTTTTCCCCGTTTTTATTATTATAAACCACTTTAACACTATACTCTCCATCCCCAGCATAAACACCATCATTATTTCTACCAGGCCACTCTAATGTAAATAAACCTTTTGATACTTCTTTTCCCTCATTACTTTTTTCACTAAATACCAACTTATTATTTTTATCATAAACCTCTAAGGTGATTCCTTTATCATCCGAATCTTCAGGCAAATACATTTTTAGTGCAATAACCTCATCTGCGCCTGTTAATTTGACTTTGTTTTCATTTACCGTAGCCATTTTTCCTATAGCTCCCACTGCTGCAGTACTCATGCTCGTGCTAAAAGAATTGGAAAGTTTTTCCATAGTTTCAACCATTTTTTGCATAGTTGTATTGGTATTTTGTTGCATTTCAAGTGCACTAAGCTGTGAGGTTTGTGTAAGCATTTTATCACTATCCATAGGATCTGTTGGATCTTGATGTTGAAGCTCTATCAAAAGAAGTTTTAAAAACGCATCTTTGTCTAAAGTAGCATTTGGATTACTAACCACACCAGAGCTATTGCTACTAGATGAATTATCCACTTTCGTATCCTTGTTGCTTGTTTGGTTAGTATTAGCAGTATTTGTCCAGTTAAGATTGCTATTCCAATTTGTTGTCGCCATGATAAAATCCTTTTTTTACATTCAGTCTTTTTTAATTAAAAGCAATAAGTGTTCCAACTTAGAAATACTTCGCTAAAACAAGCTCTAGATTGACTTTTTCACTTTCATTTTTTCCATCTAAAGCATCTTTAAAACCATATCCACTACGATTTTTTCCTTGATTTTGATTTTGCTCTCTTTTACCTTGATCGCTAAAATTCATTTCAAGTCCAGTAAATCCCATATTTACAAGAGAATTTTTAAACTCGACTTGATTTTGGATAAACAAATTCATTGCATTGGTATTGGAGTTGAAATTGATATGAAGGTTATTACCTCTTTGCATCAAAGTTACTTCCACTTCTCCAAGATTATTAGGATTTAGAGTGATACTAAGTTTAGTGATAGGTGCTTTATATTGATCTACAGCCTCTTTTAAATCTTGTGAAAAATGTTGCAAAGTCTCTTTAGGCGTGATATTGCGAGCATTGTTTTGTGTTACTTTACTTAAATCTTTGACTAAAGAATTTAAGTCATCTAAATTATTTTTATCTACATTTTCACTGTGCGTTTTTGTTTGCTCTTGAGTAAAAGTTTCTTTATTGGTATTGTTGCTAAAATTAGCATTATTCTCTTTGTTTTGAACTGCTTGAGTTTTATTTAAATTTTCAAAATTTAATTTTTGATCAAAGAAATTCTGTTTTATATCTTTATTTTCTTTGTTGTTGTTTTTAGGCTCTTTATTTAAACTAAAATCTTTTTGTGTTAAATTTGAAACTAAATTCTGAGCATCTTTGACAATTTCTTGATTTGAATTTTTATCAAGATTTAAATTTTGATTATTGTTCTTTAAATTTTTATTCTGATCTTGTATATTCTCTTGATTTAAATTGTTTTTTTCTTGATTTTTATTTAACTCTTTATTAAAATCTTTGTTTAAGTCTTTGTTTAAGTCTTTGCTTTCTTTATTTAGGTTGTTTAATTCTTTTTCATCTTTTTTTATTTGCTCATTATTTTTTGCATCTTTTGTGTTATCTTTATTTAAATTATCTTGGTTTTTTTTATCTTTTATATTCAACTCTTCTGTTAAATTTTTTGCAAACTCATCATTTTTGATATTTTTTAAAGTATTTTTAGCATCTGTGACATCTTCTTCTATTTTTGATTTAACTTTATCATTTTTTTCGTGTTTGCTTTCTTTGGATGAAAGTATGGAGTCTAAATTTTTTAAAGTTTGAGAAAGCAAAGAACCGCTATCTTTAGAATTTGCTTTTTGCGTAGAATGAGTGCTTGTAGTATGAGTTGTATTTTGTAAATTGTGATTTAAATTTTTACTCACATTGGAAATTTTATTATTGATGATTTCTTTAAAAACATTATCCACAGCACCCTTAAAAAAATCAGCCTTATCTAAATTTGGAAAAGTTGCTTTAAGATCAAGAAGACGATCTACTTTAATATTTTTTACATTTAAACCCAAATCTTTAGCTATGTCCAAAAGCTCACTAAGATTTGATGCACCTTTTAAAGCATTAAAATTAGCCTCTGTTTTAATAAGACTTGAAAGTTGAGTAGAAAGATTTGCCAGTTTAACATCTGCTGTATCTGTTTTTAGCTTATCCAATAAAGAAAGAATTTGCATAAAAGAAGCAGATTCGAAAATGCTTATCTTATCACTCTCATCAAAAGCTCCTTTTTGAAGTCTGTTCATCGCTTCATTAACAACTTCTTTTTGACTGATCTTCATATGATCAGGTAAAAATTCATTAGTTTCATCGATAGAATTGAGCAAAGAATTTAAAAAACTCTCTGTATCATCTTGAGTTGAATTTTTACTATCGCTACTTTCATGTTCTTTATTTTTACTTGTTTTACTAAAAGAACTACTAGTAGTAGAAGTTTTACTCGGCGTAAGATTTAAAACATCATTTTGCGGAGCTAAATTTGACATCACTTTTCCTTCAAAAAATTATTTTAAAAATTTATCTACCATTACATTAGGAAATTTTTCTTTCAAATAAGAATCTTCATATACTTTAATCATCTTATCTTCATTTAAAGCAGTTAAGATATTTAAAAGCTCTTCTAAATTTTTAGCATTTAAAATTTTCTCTAAATTTTCTTCATTTTCTAAAATTTCTGTAAGCTCGCTTGAAATTCTTGCCATTTTTTCGTTTTCATCTGATCTAAAAGTTTCTAAAAGTTCTAAAACTTGAAGCAAAACTTCATTTTTTCTCTCAGCTAAATCACTTTTAAATTCAACAAAAATCTCTTCATTTAATGGTTTTGACATTTTAACTTCCTTTTTAAAATTTTAATTTCATAAGTTTTTGAAGCAAGAAGTGTTCCAAGTTTTGATACTTTGTAGTTTAAGTTAAATTTTTGTATAATCTAAGCTTTTAAAAATTTAGCTTTGGAGAAGAAAATTTGGAAAACATTAGAAATATAGCAGTTATAGCTCACGTTGACCATGGTAAAACCACTATGGTAGATGAATTGTTAAAACAATCAGGCACCTTTAGCGAAAGAGAACAAATTTCAGAACGCGTTATGGATAGCAACGATATAGAAAAAGAACGCGGCATTACCATACTTTCAAAAAATACAGCGATTAATTACAAAGGTACAAAAATCAACATCATAGATACTCCAGGGCATGCTGATTTTGGCGGAGAAGTAGAACGCGTTTTAAAAATGATTGATGGAGTTTTGCTTTTAGTAGATGCTCAAGAAGGCGTTATGCCACAAACTAAATTCGTGGTTAAAAAAGCTTTATCTTTAGGGCTTAAACCTATAGTTGTAATCAACAAAATCGACAAACCAGCTGCTGATCCTGAAAGAGTGATCAATGAAATTTTTGATCTTTTTGTAGCCCTAGATGCAAACGATGAGCAACTTGACTTTGCCATAGTTTATGCTGCAGCAAAAAATGGTTATGCTAAGCTTGATCTAAACGATGAAAGTGATAATATGGAGCCACTTTTTAAAACCATACTTGAACGCGTTCCAGCACCAAGTGGCACAAATGACAATCCTTTACAACTTCAAGTTTTCACTTTAGGATATGATAATTTCGTAGGTAAAATAGGCATTGCTAGAATTTTCAATGGGGTTGTGAAGAAAAACCAAAGCGTAATGCTTGCAAAAGCTGATGGCACCAAAGTAAATGGTAGAATTTCAAAACTCATTGGCTTTATGGGCTTAGAAAAAATGGATATTGAAGAAGCAGGAAGTGGAGATATCGTAGCTATAGCAGGTTTTGAAGCTTTAGATGTGGGTGATAGCGTTGTAGATCCAAACAATCCTATGCCACTTGATCCTTTACACATTGAAGAGCCGACTTTAAGCATAGTATTTTCTGTAAATGATGGCCCATTAGCAGGAACTGAAGGAAAACATGTAACTTCAAATAAAATTGCTGAACGTTTAGAAGCTGAAATAAAAACTAATATCGCTATGAAATACGAAAGCACAGGCGAAGGCAAATTTAAAGTAAGCGGTAGGGGCGAACTTCAAATCACTATTTTAGCTGAAAATATGCGTCGTGAAGGTTTTGAGTTTTGTATGGGAAGACCTGAAGTTATCGTAAAGGTTGAAGATGGGGTTAAAACAGAACCTTTTGAACATTTAGTTATCGATGTGCCTGAGGAATTTAGCGGTGCGGTAATAGAAAAACTTGGCAAAAGAAAAGCTGAAATGAAAACCATGGCACCAACAGGCGATGGACAAACAAGACTTGAGTTTGAAATTCCAGCACGCGGACTTATAGGTTTTAGAAGCCAGTTTTTAACCGATACTAAAGGCGAAGGCGTGATGAATCATAGCTTTTTAGAATTCCGTCCTTTTAGCGGCGCGGTTGAAAAGCGTAACAATGGAGCTTTAATTTCTATGGAAAATGGCGTGGCTTTGGGGTATTCTTTGTTTAACCTTCAAGAGCGTGGAGTGCTTTTCATAGAGCCTCAAACTAAAGTTTATACTGGTATGATTATAGGTGAGCACTCTCGCCCAAATGATTTAGATGTTAATCCTATCAAAGGAAAGAATCTTACCAATGTAAGAGCGAGTGGAAGCGATGATGCAATCAAACTTGTACCACCTAGAAAATTAAGCCTTGAAAGAGCTTTAGAGTGGATAGAAGAAGATGAACTTGTAGAAGTTACTCCTATAAATGTGCGTGTTCGCAAACGCTATCTTGATCCAACTCAAAGAAAAAGAATGGAAAAAGCAAAATCTTAATGGATTTAAAAAGCTTAGAAAATAATAGACTTTATATACTTAAACGCTTAGGAATCTTAAAATTCCTAAGCATTATCGAAGCCTTACTTGTAGGTTTTTTAGCCTTTGTTTTTATAAGAGATGCCTTAATCGCAGTGATTTTAGCTGTTTTTGTAGGTGTTTTTTTCTTTCGTTTTACAGCCAAAAAACTAAAACTCGCACAAAAAGAATTACAAATTGATGCTTTAAATTTGTTTTTGCGTCGTTTTGGGGCGAAATTTAAAAAGCAAAGTTTAAGCCAAAAAGACTTTTTAAAACTAGGGCTTACAAAGGATTTGAAAGAATTTAAAAGTCAAAACTGCTTTGAATTTAAGGATTTTAAAATTTATGATATTCAGTTTTTGGACGAAAACAAACGCTTTTTTTGCGGAATTTTACTCGAAATTTTAAGTGCAAACAAAAATCCTAGCTTTGAAAACGAAGACCAAATTTATATCAAACTTAAAGATAAAAATTTCACTTTAAATCATATCTTTTCTAAAGAAAATCATTATCTTATCGCTACTTTAAGCAATCCTTTCTTTATAGATATAAAAAAAGATTTAGAAAACAATTTCAAAAATTTAGAAGAAAATCTAAACTCTATAAAAAACAAACTATTTAAATAATTAACATAAAGTTAATATCATAAAATTTTAATAAATATTAATTATATACTTTAAAAATATATTACTTTTAGTAACACTTTAAAATTTAATTTTATTTAAATTATTCTTATTATGCTTAATATTTAAGAAAAAATACACTAAAATCAATTTGAACTGCAAATAAAAAGGAGGAAAATCATGAAAAAACACATTTTATTGCTTGGTTTATGTCTTAGTTTGAGTCTTAGTGCTAAAAGCGTGAGTGATTACAAAGTAGGAGAAGAATTAAGCGACAAGGAAGGAGTAGAGTATTTTAAGGAACTTTCCAAAAGACCTGTGCAAGAATGGCCAAATAAAAATTTAAGCATCAATGATGTTCCAAAAGGCAAGCAAGGGGATTTAATCCGTTATGGCATAGAGCTTTTAAGCAAGACAGAAAGTACTCTAGGACCCTATAGCAAGCTAAAAAAGACAAGCAACGAAGTAAACTGTATTTCCTGTCACATGGACAATGACGGCAATGGTTTACCAGGGACAAAAAAATATGTTATTCCATTTTTAAATGTCCTAAACAATTATCCAAGACTTGATATAGAAACGATGAAAATCATCTCTGTTGAAGATAGAATTCGCGGAATGGGCGGAACTGACTCTCATAGATTTCCTAATGATTCTAAAGAAATGAAAGCAATTTTAGCTTATTTTAAATGGCTAAAAGAAGCTTATGGTATCAAAGACGGCGTAAAGCTTGAAGGAGATTTTTTCGCTAAGATGAATTTTCCAAATCGCCCAGCTGACCCTGTGCGTGGAAAAAAACTCTTTGAAGAAAATTGCGTTGCTTGCCATGGCGAAAGAGGACTTGGGGTAAAAAATGATAATTACGAACAAGGTAGCGGACATTTATATCCATCTTTACTTATCTATCCTGATGGTGGACACATGGCTATGATACCATTTTTAGCAAGATTTTTAAAATCAGCCATGCCTTTTGGTGCGAGTGCAGATAATCCTATATTAAGCGATGAAGATGCACTAGATATAGCAGCTTATGTCAATACAGGTTTTGTAAGAATGCCTATAACCACTACAGAAAATCGTGCAGGACTTGATACAGCTTATAGCAAATCCCCATCATTAAAACCTGAGTATTTTGCCTCACCGCAACAAAATTTAGACCCTAAAGAATACATAAAAGTAAAATACGGACCTTGGAAAAATCCAAATCACTTCCCAGGAGAATGATTAATTTTGGGCTAAGCCCAAAATTAATCCTCATCTTTTGCTAAATTTTCAAGACTTTTAATCCCTTCTTCGCCTATCAAATTTCCACCTTGTAAGTCGCTAAATATCGCATTTAAAGAACTCACTATGGCAGTGGAATTAAAACTTAGATTTTCTATAGCTCTTTCTCTTTTTTTCCATATATTTTGCAAAGCCCTTTTTTCAGCTTCTAACTCTTCTTTCATATTTTGGTAAGTTTTGAGTATAAAAGTGATTTGCGTGTTAAATTCCTTAGAATTTAAGTATTCGTATAAAATGTGATTTTTTTCATCTTTGTTTTGTAAAGCATTTTTGAGTTTGTAAGCGTTTATAATGCTTTCTCTAAGCACCGCTAAAACACCTTTGAATTCATTAAAAGTACAAATCAAAATTCCTTCTTTAAAATGCGCTTTTTCTTTATCTTTTGGCATAGTTTTTGTGATCAAAACCGCTATATCGCTTTTTGCAGCTATACTGTCTAGTTTAAGTTTATCAAGCCATTCTTTATTAAATTCTTTAGTGCGTTTACTCTCACACAAAATACTACCGCAAATATTTCCAAAATTATCCTTTACTATATGCAGACAATCAGCTCCATTTACGCCCTTTGGCACTTCTTTTACTTCATCACTTAAATACTCGCTTTGTATGTATTCTTCTATGAGTAGTTCAGCTGCTTCGCCTTGGAGTTGCTGTGAGCCTTGTTCTATCCTGCGTTGTGCGTCTTCTAGCTTTTGAGCTACGCTTTTAAAATTCGTTTCTAGTTCTTTGTATTTAAGATCTTGCTCTTGAGTGCTTTTTTGAAATTCAAGACGCATTTTTTCTCTTTCAAATTCCAAATTTTTGCTTTCTTGTTCTTTAAATTCTTTAAAGGCCTCTTCTTTGGCTTGAAATTTCAATCTTTCTTCATTTTCTTTTTGTTCTCTTTTAAGTTTTTCATTTTCAGCCTTTATGCTTAAAAACTCGCTAAGTTCTTTGCTTTTTTTCTCTAGTTCTTCTTGCATGATTTTCATTTCATTTTCATGCTCTTTGTTAAATTTCTCGCTGAATTCTTTTTGGAAATTTTGCTTTTGTGTAAGAAGTTCTTGTTCAAATTTTTGCTTTTCTAAAAGAAGCTTTTGGCTTACTTGCTCGCTTATGAGTTTTTCTTGTTCTATCTTTTGAGTTTTTAAATCATTTAAAGCTTTGGTGTATTCAGCTCTTTTAGCATTTACCTCATCATCAAATTCTTTTTTTTGTTTTAGCATTTCTTGCTTAGCTTTATCTAAAATTTGAGCATATAAAGCAGCGCTGATATCGATAAAACTTCCACAACTTGGGCATTTGATTTGTTCATTTTGGTTTAAATTTAGCATAAAAATTTCCTTAGAATTTTTCCCTAAATTTAACATAGAAAAACAAAGATTATTCTAAGATTGACTTGTTAAAATCATTCTTTTAGAATAATTAGGATTACAAATGCAAAAACACACCAAAATTCACGGCTTTGCTAAATTTAAACTCATCGTTATTCTTGCTTTGATGTCAAGCATAGCACCGCTTTCTACAGATATGTATTTGCCTGCACTTTCTCATGTGGAGCAAAGTTTTCAAACTAATTCTTTTTTAACCCAACTTAGTATCGCAAGTTTTTTTATCGCTTTTGCTTTAGGACAGCTTATATATGGGCCTTTAAGTGATATTTTTGGGCGTAAAATTCCAGCTTTGGTAGGGATATTTTTCTTCATCGTTTCGAGTTTGTTTTGTGTGATTATCGATGATATTTATGCTTTTATCGCTTTGAGATTTTTTGAAGCACTTGGGGGTTGTGCAGGTGTGGTTATCGCAAGGGCTATTGTCAATGACTTGTTTGAGATCAAAGAAGCTGCAGGGATTTTTGCTTTGATGATGGTTTTTAGTTCTCTTGCTCCTATGCTTTCACCAACTTTTGGGGGAATTTTGCTAGAGTATTTTTCATGGCATAGTATTTTTGCGACTTTGTTTGCTTTGGGAATTTTACTTTTTTTGATGATACTTTTTGGTTTAAAAGAGTCCGCACCTCATCTTAAAAACAAAAAATTTTCCCATCATGAAGCGATGAAAAGCTACAAATTTGTTTTAAGCGATAAACGCTTTTTAGTTTATATACTATGTGCTTCTTTTGCTTTGGCGGCGATGTTTGCTTATATCACAGGATCAAGCTTTGTTTTTACGCAGTTTTTTGGCTTAAGTGAGCAAAAATTTGCCTTACTTTTTGGGGCAAATGCTTTAGGTTTTGTTATCTGTGCAAATATCAATGCGAGATTGGTTTTAAAATACGAAAGCGAAAAAATTTTGGCAAAAGCTTTGATGATAATGTTTATATCGACTGTGATTTTACTTGTAAATGCCTTTTTTCACCCAAATTTCTTGCTTTTTGAACTTAGTATTTTTACAAGTATCGCTATGCTCGGTTTCATCGCACCCAATACCACGACTTTAGCTATGGCAAGGTTTAAAGAGCATAGCGGAACTGCTTCTGCGGTGCTTGGAACGGTACAATTTGGTTTTGCAGGCTTTATCTCCTTCGTGGTTGGGGCTATTAACGCAAATACGCCGATAATCCTTGCTTTTGTAATGTGTGCTTGCGTATTGGTTGCAAATATGATATATTTTCTAATCAAAATAAAGGAGAAAAAATGAAAACAAATAATATCTTTATGGCTTTAGCCATAGTTTTGGCAAGTTTGATTCTAGCTTTTGGATTTAACAAGGCTTTAAGTGATTTTAAAACACTTGAAAGAAGTGTAAGTGTAAAGGGTTTAAGCCAAAAAGAAGTCGAAGCAGATACTTTGATACTTCCTATAAAATTCACAAGGTCAAACAACAATCTTACAAATTTATACGAAGAACTAGAACAAGATAAAGAAAATATCATCAAATTTTTAGAAAAACAAGGCATAAAAGAAGATGAGATCAGCTACAACTCGCCAAATATCATAGATCGTTTAAGCGATCCTTATAGCAACGACACTCAAGCTACATACCGATACATAGGCACTGCGAATTTACTCATCTATACTCAAAATGTAAAGCTTGGAAAAAGCATACTAGAAAACATTTCAAGTCTTGCAAAATTTGGCATAGTAACAAAAATCGATGATTATGACATAGAATACCTTTACACCAAGCTAAATGAGATAAAACCACAAATGATAGAAGAAGCAACGCTCAATGCTAGAAATGCAGCGATAAAATTCGCACAAGACTCAAACAGCCATCTAGGCAAGATAAAAAAGGCTTCTCAAGGACAATTTAGCATCAGCAACAGAGATAAAAACACCCCTTACATCAAAACCATAAGAGTGGTTTCTACTATAGAATACTATTTAAAAGACTGATGATAAAATTTCAAGCTAAGCTTTAAGGCTTAGCTTGGCACTATGGAATTTTTTCGTGCGGTTTTTTGGAGTGAGAAAAGAACTAAAGCTAAAAGTATGGTATATAATATGTTTAGCACTATTAAGCTTGGATAATTAAAAAATTTATCAGATTCGTTTGCGATTTTTCCTATTAAAGGGTGAATTACATTAGGTTGTTTTATGAGCATTATAATAAATACTATATATGAAAAGATAAGCACCACATATCTACCAAAAAACAAAGATTTGGTATAAACTAAATAAATATATAAACCAACAAACAAAGTATTTATAAGTAGTGAATATCCAAAGTCTTTACCTAAATTTAAAAAAAATCCAAATAATGAAAATAACACATAAAAAACACAAGAGATAAAGAATATAATAATTAAACTTTCTACCAAAAATCCTAAATCTAATAATATTATCTTTAATGTTAAAGAAAGTTTTACAAAAATTTCTTTTTTAAAGATTTTTAGCAACCATTTTCTTATATGAGATAAAGATTGAAAAATTTTTAAAATATTCAAAAAAGACTTGATAAAATTTTTATCTATCTTATACAATACTAAAATAAACCCTAAAACTATCAAAATACCAACTCCGATATCAAAACAAAACTTAAGCTTATCAAAAAATCCAAATAAAGTTAAAATCGCTCTTGTATCTTCTAGTTTATCATCGTGAAGCCAAGTAAAACCAAAAACAAACAAAGCATACAAAGCAATTAATAATATAAGATTATTAAAAACCTTTAAAAAGTCTGTGTGATGATCACAAAGCTTTCTATAAAATCCTAAAAGTAAAAAATCCACAAAATCCCGAATTCTCGAAACATTTTTTTCTAAATCTGTCGTATTTTTTACATTCTCACCTTTTTTATCCCAATTTTGTTTTAGCTCTATCTCTTTACAATAAAGCTCGTATTTATGAAAATTTGAAGCGTCTAAAAGATTATTATCTTTTATCAAAGCACTTTTAAAAATCCTAAAAGAATCTCTAAAATCATTTGCAAATTTATCTAAAGGTTTTTTATTTTCTATATTTTTATTAAAATCTTCATATTCTTGTTTGATTTTTTCTTCTAAATTATCAAAAGTAAAATTTAAATTTGTATTTACAACATTTAAATTTCCTTTGAAAATCGCTTGAGAAAAATTCGGAGTTTTATCAAACTTTACTCCATAAAAACAAGCTATATCATCAAATTCACACTCGTGAAAATCAGCATAACTATAAAATTCAGAATTATTAAAATAAGCATTATCTTCAAAATGAGCATTTGAAAAATTTAATTTAATATTTTCATTGTTTTTGTTTCCAAAAACAGAATCCATAAAATAACATCTATTTTTAAATTTATTTTTCCACAAATTTATTTTTTCTATAGCACAGTTTTTTATAAAAAAATATCCTTTAAATTCGTTTTCTTGCAAATCTAAGGATGTAATTTTTTTATCTTGATTATCATGGCAATTTATAAAAACCAAATGATCTAAAAATTGGTTTTGATGTATGTCTAAGTTATTATAAAACACGCACTGATTAAAGGTTAATGTTTTTTCAAAAATAATATTTGTTAATTTGATTAATCCTTTTTCAAAAGCACAATTGTAAAAATATAGATGGTTTTTAATTGTCTCTGTATTATCTTTTTTCACGCCTTTTAACTCATCTATATGTAAATCAATATTGTAATTATTAAAAATAACATTACACGGAATCTTCTTTACTTTATTATTATATAAAGATATATCTATTTTGCTATCTTCTTTGCCACAAACCAAATACCATTTTTCATCATCAGAAAATAACCCATCGCTTTGCCTAAAGTCTTCTTTTTCTTTTATTTTTTTTATTATTCCATTTGTTTCTTTATGACTTGGAGTAAATATATTTTGTTCATTTATAGATAAAACTTCAGACAAAATCTTTTTAATTTCATCTTCACTTTTACCTTCACTCTTATGATTTTGATGTGTTTCTTCACAACATTTTTCTAAGATCTTAGGTGTTTCTTTCATCATTTTATCCTTCCTATCTTTTTTAGCTTGGCACTATGGAATTTTTTCGTGCGGTTTTTTGGAGTGAGAAAAGGACTAAAGCTAAAAGTATGGTATAAATCGTAATCAAAGCATTTTCAAAGCCATTATAACTCTTATCACCTATAATATTTACTATTCCAAAGATTATTTTCGACATATAACATATCACCCATAAAACTACAATCAAATTAAGATACACAAAAAAATCAATTTTTTTTATACATCCAAACCAATACAAACAAAGCAAATTAAAAACACCAACTATACTTAAACATACTCCGTATTGATTTAAAGCTTTTAACAAGCTAATATCCTGAATCATTCGTGAAACAAAATACAGTAAAGCGAACAAGCCTATCACTACAACCAACCATTTTAAATTTAAAAGCAAATCTGTATGATGATCACAAAGCTTGCGATAAAAGATAAGTTGCCATCGTTCTATTTTTTCTTTTAAACTTTTGTTTTCTTTATGTTTTAATTCTAATTCTCTAGCATAAAGCTCTTGAGCTCTTAATTCTGAAGCGTCAATTAGATTATGATGAGCTATACGATTGCTTTTTAATTTTCTAAATAAATCTCTATAATTTAATAATTTATCATATTCTTGTGTTTTTTCAATCTCATCAAATTTATATTCTATATATTTATGTTCTATATTAAATTGATCAGAAAAAGTACAGTTTTCAAAATTTGGCTTACAATTATTATCAAATCTAATATTATCAAAACTAACTATATTGTTAAATATAACATTTTTAAAATTTAAAGTATTAATATTTAAATTTTCAAAATTTACAATGCCTTTAAAATTAACATTATTAAAACTAACATTGTTGTGTAAATTTACGAATTCAACATTATTTTTAAATTTTGCCATTTTAAAATTTATTTGAGTATTAATTTTTGTTTTATTAAAATAAACCTTATCTTCAAATACAACTTCTCTAAAATTATTTGCAATTTCATTATCTAATTTTGATAAAAACTTAGTTTCAGCAAATCTAATCTCACCTTTAAAACGAGAAATCTTAAAATCTATTTTTGAAACAATTTTTGCTTTATAAAAATTAGTTTTATTATAAAAAATAGTTTCACTAAAATTATTTTCAATAATTTTATGATTATTACATTTTGCTAAAAATTCAGTTTTTATAAATCTAGCATTTTCTTTAAAAATTGAAATTGCAAAGCTAACTTTTGATTCAAATTTTGCTCTTCTAAAAGTAACATTATTACAAAATTTTACTTCTTTAAAATTATTTTCAATAATTTTATGATTATTACATTTTGCTAAAAATTCAGTTTTTATAAATCTAGCATTTTCTTTAAAAATTGAAATTGCAAAACTGACTTTTGATTTAAATTTTGAAGCATTAAAATCGACACATTTTTCAAAAATACATTTTATAAATTTGACTTGATCTTGAAAAATACATTTTTTAGCAATTAATTTACATTTGAAATCGCAATTTAAAAAATATATAAAAAAATTATTTGTCTTAGAAAAATAAATTTCTAAAATTTCACTATTTTTTATAATTAATCTTTTAATGCCTTTTTCTTGTAAAATATTAAAATCTATTCTTTCTATACTGATATTTTCTAAAACAATTTCTTTTTTAATTAAATCTATATTTTCCACAACATTTATAGTAAAAATTCCATATTGTGCTAATTTTTCATCAAATTCTTTCATTTTAACCCTTTACTTAACCTTTCAACTTGGCACTATGGAATTTTTTCGTGCGGTTTTTTGGAGAGAGAATATACAAAGCAAAAGGATAATGTTATATAAAACACTGGTAGATTTTATGGTGTTTTGGATAATTTCATCTTGATTTATTACTTCCAAAATTCCTTCAAAACTTGATTTAAATTTCAAAAGAGCCAAGACACTTTTTAATTTATCTTGACTGTCTTTTTGATCAAAAAGAGCCATTTGCTCAGGTGATAGTTTTTCAGATATAGAAAAATTACTTTTTATCGCATATAAAATATCTATTTCTTGACTAAAATTTAATTTTAAAAATTTATTAAGTTGAGCAGATACAACGCTATTGTTGTTTTTATTGTCTATTTCTTCTATGATGTTTTTTACATTTGATGTGTTATTTTCTAGCTCATTTAAAACCTTTTTATAATCACTTACATATTTATCATTATACACTTTAGATAAAATTTCTTTTAATTTTTCTTTATTTGCTATTATCAAAGTCTTAGCTGAATTTAATTCCGTAAAAGAAATATTTATATATTCTTTAATGAAATTAAAATCTTTTTGAGATAGTTTTACAAGGTTTATAATAGCACTTGCATTTAAGTCATTTAACCTTTTTTCAAATTTACTTTCATAAAGTTTATCTGATGAAAAAATTCCTACAAAAGGATTGATAAATTGGGGTTTTAAAATAACAACTCCAATTAGACAAGTATATGCAAACAATCTCGAAATAAAAATAAAAAGTTTAATTTTACAGATAAATAAAAGATAGGAAATTAATACGCTTGCAAAATAAATTAAAAAATAAAAAGCTGGAATGCATGTTGGCGATAAAAATGATACTATGCTGATTATAAAAAGACCACAAATAAGAAATAATAAAATAGCACCATATTGATATAACTGCCTTGTAAGGTCAATAAAAATAATTAATAACATTAATAAAACGATATAATTTGTTGTAGCTATTGTCATTGGATCAAAAGATAATATAAAATCCATATTATTTAAAAATAATAAACCGAAAATAGCATATGATGAAATCATTAAAATTGTAAAATTTAAAATTTTTAAGAAATTTGTATGATGATCGCTTGTATTTCTATAAACTTGCAATAAAATGTAATCAAACCACAAGGTATAATCTAGCATTGTTTTTCCAGAACTACTAATTTTTCTATAAAATTTTAAATACTCAAGCTTTAAAATTCTGTCGATTGAAGTTATACAAAATATGCAAGATAAAATAATTTGTATTATTTTGCATATACTTTTTATAACATTGCAAAATATCTCAATAATTGATAATAAAAAACCAAAGATTGATCTTCCTATAAGCATTATAAAACAAACAACAAAATCGCAAATTTTTACATATATGTCGCCTAGATCTTTAAATTTTGAAAACATATTAACTTCATAATTATTTTTTTTATTTGCAGTTTTTTTATTTTTCGATTATTTCTAATACTATCTTTGTTATCACCGCCTAACTGAATTTCTAACTCTTTCTCTTTCGCATAAAGTTCTAATTTATGCCATTCTTGAGCTTCTAATTTATCGTTTTGAGTAATTAAAACATCTTTTATAACCCTGAAAGAGTCTTTTAAATTTTTGGCATATCTTAATTGATGTTCGTTTTGAATTTTAAAAATCTCTTTTTTATCTTGCATTTCTTTGGTTTCGTTTTTGCAACTTTCATCTTTATAATTATCTTTTATATATTGTTCTAATGATTTAAAATCTAATTTGTCTATATTTACATTTGTTAAATTTACAGCTTTTGGTTCCTTAAAATAACAAGCACTGAAATTTGGAACTTTTTCAAATCTCACCCCATAAAAACAAGCTGTTTTTTCAAATTCACAAGTGTGAAAATTAGCGTAATTTTTAAAAATAGAATTATTGAAATAAACATTATCGTTAAATTTTCCTTTGATGGCAACCCTATCTTCAAATACACAATTATCCATTTGAAAAATATCTAAGCATTCTTGAAAATTTAAATAAATTTCTTTTTTAAAATTACAATTTAAAAAAGAAAGTTTTTTGATTTGTTCTATGGATGTTTTCTTATCTATTTTATAATCAAATATACAATGATTAAACATTAAAGGATAGGTTTTAAACAAATACAATAAATCATCATAAGAGCATTGTATTATTCTTTGTTCTTCGATAGCAGTTTTATTTTGATTGTCGTAAGGTTCTATTTTAGGAGCAAAATCAATGTAAAATACATTATCGACAAAACAACAAAAATCTAATTTTAAAATTTGTTTTATTTCTTCTTCTATGATTTGTATTTGTTCTTTTGTTAGTTCTTCCATTATTTCCCTTCTATGATTTTTATTTCTTCTTCGTTTAGGTTGTAAAGTTTATAAACCAAAGAATTGATTTTATTTTCTAGTTCTTGGGTATTTGCGTTTTTGTCTTGCTCTTTGGCTTTTAAAATCTCATCGACTAGACTTATTAGCTCATTTGCTAATTTTTCATTTTTTGAATTTATTTTTGGTATAGGAAGTCTTTCTATTTTATCTTTGGCTCCATAAGCATAAGAACCTGTTTGTATTAAATTTGTTTTTAAAGTAATTAGCCATTTATAACAATTAGAATTCATAAAAGCTAATATATACTTCAAACTAAAAACATCTAAAGTCATCATAAACAAAGAATTATTAAAAAATATATGTTCTTTAATATAAGAAAATAAATATTCTCCGCTTACTGGGTTCCAAACTATCTTTTCCTTTTCAAATTCATCTAAATAAGCACAATTTCTAAGATTATAAGGAGTCAAGCCTTTATCAGCTCTTTTTTCTAGTTGTGGATAAAATTCATCAAAATGCTTTTTTAAACTAGGATAATGCTCTATATTTATCGCTTCTACTTTTTCTCCATTTTGATTTTTGTAACCATTGTGAGTATTTATCACCCAAAGTCCTGCCCACTCGTAACTATATCTTTTTATATCTCTACCGCGTAGCATTTTGCGTATGAGTTTAGCGGTGCGTTCTTTTTCGACTTCATCTTTGCAATTTGCTAAAATTTCATTTCTTTTTTCAGTAGTGATGATAAAGGCTTCATTATAGCCTGTTAAAATTCCACGATATATATTAAGCCCATACCATTCTTTAAGCGGAGTTCCTATGCGTTCTATCTTGGCCTTTAAGGCACTGGTATTCTCATCGCTAAAAGTGAAGCTTTCTTTGCTTAAAGAATTTTGTGAAAATTCTGCATAGTCCTTATATAAGCCAATGTCATAAGCACAAGTTTTTAAAATTTCATTGCTTAGGGCAAGGTATTTGAATTTATTATCTTTGCTTTTTGATTTTTCAAAACAAAGTATGGAAGTATCCACTGTAGCACTATCAAAAACTTTTATGCCGTTTAAATCAGTGTATTCTAAAAACTTAACATTTTTAAGCAAAAATTCACGCAAAGCTTCCCCATATCCTGCACGCGTGTATTTGTTAGAAGTGATATAGTTCAATACCCCCCCCCCTATCTTTTAAAACATTAAATCCTAGTTCATAAAAATAAGTATAAATATCGCTCGTGCCTTTATAAACCTTATAATTTTTAGTTAAATGGGACTTGAGTTCTTTAAGCTCCTCTTGTCTTATATAAGGCGGATTGCCGATGATGAGATCAAAGCCTTTGAAATTTCCATCATCGTCCAAAATTTCAGGGAATTCAAAACGCCATTCAAAAGGATGATTGCTTTCTAGGTTAAAGATATTGTCGTATTCTTTTTTAAGATTTGCAAATTCTTTTGTGGCTTCTTTTTCATCAAAGTCAAAAAGAGTCAAATTCGCACTAACAAAGAATTTCAAATTTTCATCATTTATGGCTAAGAAATTTCCGTATTTTTTAGAGTATTTTTCACATTTATCGTTAAAGCCTTTCATTTCTTTTTTAAATTTATCCGCAAAGCAGAAATTTTTAAAAGAAATTTTGAGATTTTTTATCTCTTGGCTGATGTGGCTTTTATCTGTGTAAAAGCCTTCTTTATAGTCTTTTACTGTGCGTTTGTATTTGTTGATGCGTTCTTTGATGTTAGGATAGTGGTTTAGGCTTTTGCCTGTTTCAAAGTAAGATACCAAAGAATTTCCGCATTTTATGTTTATATCGATATTTGGCAATATTTTAAGATCGTGATAATTCTCATCATCAAAGCTTTGATAAAAACTATGTTTTAAAAGCTCTATCCAAAGCCTTAGCTTGGTGATCTCGCATGAGTTAGGGTTGATATCGACTCCAAAAAGGTTGTTTTCTATGATGTCTTTTTTAGTGTAAAAAAGCTCTTGCTGGATAAGATGGGCTTTATCTTTAGGCGCGCTTGGGCGTTTATACTCTATAAACTCGCCTTTTCTACCCGTGATGAGAATTTCATCGTTTTGCACTTCTAGGTAAAACTCTTCATCAAAAAGATTTAGCTCATCATAAATGCTTAACATAACATTTAAAGCAGAAACTAAAAAATGCCCGCTTCCCACCGCAGGATCGCAAATTTTTATAGAGTTTAAAAGCTCTTTTTGTATCTTTTTATCTTCTTTCCTTAAAGATCTTCTTAACTCGCTTATATCTTTAGCATCAAGATCAAATTGAGCATTGAATTTATCAAGCACAACTTTTGTGATGCTTTCTTTACACATATAAGAAGTGATAAAGCTTGGCGTGTAAAAGCTCCCTTCTTTGTAGCCATTGAGTTTTTCAAACACATTTCCTAAAACGCTTGAACTTATGAGTTCTTTTTGGCTTAAAATTTCGCTTTGCTCATCATCGCTACCAAAATCAAAGCTATCTAAAAATTCAAACAAGTATTCCAAAAGCCCCACTTGTCCTTTTTTAGCCTTGCATTTATCATCTTTTAGCACGGTGTTTTTATAGTAAAAAAGCTTTAAATCATTGTTTAAGCTTGAAATTTCAAGCGTGTTTTCTATGCTTTGTTTTTCAAACAAAGAAGAATTTAAATAAGGCAGATAAGCAAATTCGCTTTTCTTTCTCGTGCTTTTTTCTTTGGCTAAAACTTCAAAGAAAAGTTCGCTAAGCTTGTCAAAATCAGGGATTTTTTGAAATTTAAAAATTTCAAATTTTTATCATCATTAAAACGCACCAAATTTGACTCTATAAGCTTTAAAAACAAAATGCGATTAAGCCATAAGATCAAAAGCTTTAAGATGGTTTCAAAATTTTCTTCTTTGAGCTTAGAATTTATAGCGGTGTAGAAAGTTCCTTGCTCTTCTTTACTTTCTTCGCTTTTTGTGATGATGAGTTTTGAGTTTTGTTTGCTCTCATAAAGCCCTAAGATGTATAAAAGTTCTTTGTAAAAAGCGTTGTTGAGTGAATTTGCATCGTTAGGGTTAAACTCACTTAGCAAACAATCTTTGCTAAAAATTTTAAACAAAGGCTTAAGCTTACCAAAGCTTAACTTATCTTGTTCTAAGATAGGTTTTAAATCCACAAAAAGCCCTTTTAAAGTGCTATCGCCATTTAAAATCTTTTCAAATTCTTGATAAATTTCGTCGGTATTGCCTTTAAAAAGCGAGTTTTTGCTTTCAAAATTTTCAAAAGCTTCTTTAAAATACTTGCTTTTGTTAAAAAGCTCTTCAAACAAATCCGCCTTAAAGATAAAAAAGCTATAAAAATCCGTGATGATGATGTGCTTAAGCGATGAATTTAACGCTTTTCTTTCACGAAGATAGTATAAAATGCACTCATGCAAAGCCTTGCAATTAGGTTTGCTTGGACTAAAAAATTCTCTAGAATGAGGCAGTTTTGCTTCAATGATGACTTGAGTAAGACCATCTTTTTTTAAGGCCAAGTCTATACCGCTGTTGCCTTTATGTATGCTTTTTACTTCACATTGGAAAGATAAATTTTCAAAAAATTTGCTAAGAGCGTTTGCTACAAGGGAATCTTCGTTGTTTTTGAGATTATTTTCTAAATTTATTTTATAGTCTTTTAAAGTTTTGATAAATTCGTTTAGTTCTGTTTCTAAGATAGGCTTTTTGCGGTGGTAGGGATTTAAAAATTCTTTTTCATTTATAGCTTCAAATTTCATATTACACTTTCAATAAATTTTAAATATTTTAGCAAAAAAATCTCAAGTTTGGTATAAAATTTAAAAGTTACTTTTTGTAATTTTATAAAAAAATAATTATATAAAATGAGAATATTTGATACAAAATTTTAAAATTTTAAATATTTTTATAAAAATATATCATTTTTTAAATTTATCAATACCCCTAGTTTTGTTACAATAATTCTATATATCATTAAAAAGGAGTAAAATGCGTTATTTAGCTATATTTGCGATTTCAATCACGCTAAGTTTTGGTGCAGCTAATCCACCTATACAAGATAAAACGGGCACAGGACTTGTTTTATCAAGTCACGAGCTAGCCAATAAAATAGGCAAAGAAGTTCTTGACAAAGGCGGAAATGCCATAGATGCAGCTGTAGCAGTAGGTTATGCTTTGGCTGTAGTGCATCCTGCAGCAGGAAACATAGGTGGTGGTGGCTTTGCAGTCATTCATCTAGCCAATGGAGAAAATACCACGCTTGATTTTAGAGAAATGGCACCTTTAAAAGCAAGCAGAGATATGTATCTTGATAGCAAAGGAGAAGTTATAAAAGATGCTTCAACTATAGGTTATCTAGCTGCTGGAGTACCAGGAACGGTTAAAGGTATGAGTGCTATGCTTGATCGCTACGGCACTATGAAACTAAAAGACTTGATGGCTCCTGCTATAAAACTAGCTGAAAAAGGTTATCTCATCAATGATAGACAAGAACAAACCATGCTAGAAGCTAAAGATATGTTTAAAGAATTTCCTAGTTCAAGCAAATATTTCCTTAAAAAAGATGGCAGCACTTATAAAAGCGGGGATTTGTTTGTCCAAAAAGATCTAGCAAAAACTTTAAAACTTATCGCAAAGGAAGGTCCTGATGCTTTTTATAAGGGAAAAATCGCTGATTTAATAGCAACGGATATGGCTAAAAACAAAGGCATTATCACCAAAGAAGATCTAGCACAATACCAAGCTATTTGGAGAAAACCTGTAGAAGGCACTTATAGGGGTTATGATATCATTTCCATGTCGCCACCTAGCAGTGGGGGTGCTCATATCATCGAAATTTTAAATATCATGGAAAATGCCAATATAGAAAATTTAGGCTTTGCAAGCTCTAAAACTTTACACATAATGGCTGAAGCTATGCGTCAAGCTTATGCGGATAGATCAGAATACATGGGCGATCCTGATTTTGTAAAAATCCCACTTGATAAACTTACAAGCAAAGAATACGCTAAAGAAATTTATGCAAAAATTCCAAAAGATAAGGCTTTACCAAGCTCAAAAGTAAAACCTGGTTTAGGACAAATTCACGAAGGACATAATACCACTCATTATTCTGTACTAGATAGCAAAGGCAATGCTGTAAGCATTACCTATACGATCAATGCGAGTTATGGTTCAGGCGCTGCGGTTGAAGGGGCAGGGTTTTTACTCAATGATGAAATGGATGATTTTTCAATCAAACCAGGCGTGCCAAATTTATACGGACTTGTAGGCGGAGAAGCTAATGCTATAGAACCTAAAAAAAGACCTTTAAGCTCTATGAGTCCAACTATCATACTAAAGGATGGAAAAGTATTTATGGTAGTAGGTAGCCCAGGTGGTTCTAGGATCATCACGACAGTTTTACAAGTGATTTCAAATGTGATCGATCATAAAATGGATATATCAACAGCGGTAGAATCTCCAAGATTTCACATGCAGTGGCTACCTGATGAAATCAGAACAGAGCCTTTTGGAATCATCAAAGATGTGCAAAACAATCTTGAAAAAATGGGCTATAAAATCACAAAAGAACCTTATATGGGTGATGTAAATGCTATCATGGTCGATCCAAAAACTGGAAAAATCGTAGGTTCTATGGATACAAGAAAAGAATTCTAACTTCTTATTTACCCTTGAAATTTCAAGGGTAAATTTATACAGGATTTTTAAGTCTTCTTTTAAAAAATGCTCCTAAAATTAAAATCACTGTAAAAGCAATGAAAAAATATAAAAATTTAGGCACAGGCACAGGATCTCCTGCTGCATAAGAATGCAATCCTGAAAGATAGAAATTTACCCCAAAATAAGTCATCAAAATAGAATAAAATCCTATAACACTCGCACTTGCAAAGGTGTAAGGATTGTTAAATTTTGAGATAAATCTAAGATGTAAAATCATAGTATAAATAATAATAGAAATTAAAGCCCAAGTTTCTTTAGAATCCCAACCCCAGTATCTCCCCCAGCTTTCATTTGCCCAAACTCCACCTAAGAAATTTCCTATAGTGAGTAAAGCAAGTCCTATTATCATCGCCATTTCGTTGATACAATGTAAGTTTAAAATACTTTGATCTATTTGAGCTTTTTTTGGATTTCTTAACATAAATAAAATCAAGCTAAATACTCCAAGCAAAAAGCAAAGTCCTAAAAATCCATAGCTTGCAGTGATGATAGAAACATGGATATTAAGCCAATAGGATTTTAAAACGGGCACAAGATTTGTAATTTGTGGATCCATAAAACCAAGATGTGCTACAAAAAGAGAAATTCCAGCCATAATACTTGCAGTACAAAGTGCTAAAGAAGATCTTTTATAAAAAACAAGTCCCGCAAAAGCACAAGCAAAAGCTATATAAACCATACTTTCATAAGCATTACTCCAAGGAGCGTGATCTCCTACATACCAACGAAAGATTAAAGCTAAAGCATGAGCTAAAACACTTAAAGCAATGAGAATAAAAATGGCATTTTTAAGCATTTTTGGAGCTTTTTTAAGGCTTAAAATTTCATAGACTAATAAGATAAAAAGCATACTACCTAGTAAAAGATAAATAGGGGTGAGATTGTCAAAAATATTATAATGATTTAAAAAAAGCTCTAAAGAAATTTGAGTAGGTGTAGGGATAAGATTTGATCCATAAAAATTTTGGAAATTTTTAAGTCTTTCTAAACTTTCATCGGCTTTAGAAAAATCTTTGGTACTAAGAGCTTGTTCAAAATCAAAAAAATATTTTGCCAATAAGCTTTGTATATTTTCTATATCCTTTAAATCAAAAGGCATAGGTGTAGCAGGAGAATACCAAGTATAGGTTTTTTGGCTTGGATCAGGAAATATTCTAAAAATTTCTCCGCTATAGATATAAAAAGCGGTGTTGATTTTTTCATCAAGAGCTAAAATATCTTTATCAAACTGATCTCTTAAAGTAGGTTTTTTACGGTTTGCTTCTTCTATATAGTTTGAAAGTTTGTAAAAATCTCCATCAAAAACATCATCGTAAGCAAGATATTTTTCATTTTTATCCACGCCTAAAATTTCTTTTAGCTTTGCAGTTTTTACGCTAATCATTTTTATTTGTCTAAAATGTTGTGGATACATCATCATACCAAGAAAAATTTGATTATAGTTTAAACCTAAAAAATCATTTTTTTTGGTAATTTTATGGATGTAATTCATCGCTAAAGTATCGATAGGTTTTATCCTGCCATCAAAGTCTTGCACAAGTAAGCTTCCAAAAAGTATAGAATGTTTTGCAGAATTTTCTTTGATATTTTGTATAAGCTTTAAGGTATTTTCATCGGCAAAACTTTTTATGTTAAAAGCAAAAAGACAAAAAAGAATTAATAAAAGATTTTTTTGATTTTTAAGATAGTTTGATAATTTTTGAAATCTTGAGTTTTTAGCAAATAAAATCCATAAAAAACCTAAAGTCAGCAAAGTATAGCCTATATAGGTTGGAATTTTTCCAGGATCTTTATTGACTGAAAGTATCGTGCCTTGTTCGTCTTGATCATAAGAACTTTGAAAAAATCTATATCCGCCATAATCTAAAACATTATTCATAAAAATTTTATACTCAAAACTTTTATCTTGATCGATCACTTCTATATCTGAAGCATAAGAAGAAGGACTCATAGAACCTGCGTAGCGATCTAGGATAAAATCTTTTAAAGCCAAAGAAAAAGGCAGTTTGATCTCTTCAGGACCCCAGTTGAGTGCAAAAATTTCACCTCCTAGTCTAAAAGGTAAAACATTTTCATTGTTGTAATTTGGAGTGAGTAAAATTTCTTTGCTTTCATTATTAAAAGAAATTTGCATTTTGATGATAGGATTGCTCATTGCATTAGGAGCTTTTTCATAATCAAGTAGTTTTAAATTTATAGTTTTATTTTGCTGCATGGAAACTTTTTTTTCAAAACTATTATGGAGTAAAGGATTAAAAGCTACTCCAAAGGATTGATATTCTACAACCTTACCTTCATCATTATAAAGCATTAAGGCTATAAATTCATCTCTTGTCACAATGATATCAGAACTTTGTCCTTCTCTAATGTGCATACCTCCTTCTATGCCAAAATAACGCGTGATTGCAGCGCCAAGTAAAATTACTATAAAAGCACTATGCAAGAGCAAGGAAGCATATTTTTTTCTTTGTAAAAGTTTGTGTATAAAAATAATACCTATAAGATTGATTAAAAGCAAAAGGTGTAAGATATCAAACCATAAAGCATTATAAACTAAGGCTTTAGCAGCATTTGTGCCAAAATCATTTTCGACAAAAGTCGCTACTGCACAAGAAAGAGCATAGATAAAAAGTAAAATAAGACTCATCCAAAAGGAAAAAAAGATTTTCTTAAACATTTTTCTCCTTGTATGCTAGAAAAAGTGTTTTAAAAAGCTCATCTTCATTAAGCTTTTGATTTTTTTCATCTTTTAAAATTTCCATAGTCAAAGCAAGGCGTTTAGCACTCATAAAACCAGGATAAATTAGTAAAGTTTTATGTTTAGGAGTAAAAAATACCAAAGTAGGCGTAGCGTCTATATTAAATTCTCTTGAAAGTTCTTCTGTGCTTGTTTTTTTATTGTCGTAATTATGAATTTTATGATAACTTGTATTGATATAATAAGAATTATATGTGTTTTTTAAGATATTTTGAACTTCTTTGTTGTTTTGAATTTCGTGTTTTAATTTATCGCAATAAACACAATTATTTGCACTAAAAATAATTAGCACAGGTTTGTCAGAAAAAACAATATTTTGATTGTCTTTAAAAAATTCTGCGATTTCTTTGTAAGAGTTGAGATCAAGATTGTTTGTATCTTGTTTGTATTGTTCTGTAGTTTTTGTTCCTTTGGAAAGAATATTTTCATCTATTTTTTCATCATTACAAGCACAAAATAATAATATTATAAATCCTAAAATCAGTTTTTTTAACATCAAATCCTTTCATTTAAAATTGCCTAGAAAATCTAGGCAATTATTATTTTAATAAATCCACTATAAAAGCATAAATCATCAAGAATAAAAAGATCATTCCTGTAATCAGCATCAAATAACCTGCTAATTTAGCAATGCCTTTATAAGAATTAAATTTAGAGTTTTTCTCATATAAACTTTCAAGCTTTCCGCTTTCTTTTAGGCGTTGATAATACGCATTTCTTTCTTGTTTAATCTCGGCTTCACTTTGGGTTCCTGAGAAAATTACCATATCCATAGGGAAGCGATCTGCTCTAAAATGAGTATTGAAGAAGTGGATTGCAAAGATAAATCCTGTTGCAAGTAAAGCTTCATCAGAATGCACTAAAGAACAAAGATTGATCATCCAACCTGGTAAAAAGGTACTAAAGAAAGTAGGGAACCATAAAACCAATCCTGAAAGTCCTATAACAAACATACCCCAAAATACTGCTAGATAATCAAATTTTTCCCAATAAGTCCAGCGGTCAAATTGTGGTCTTTCGCCCATGCCAAAGAACCATTTAAAATGTGCTTTCATATCTTTAAAGTCTTGCCAATTTGGCATTAAAGAATCAGGTCCAAAAAGGGCTTTTAAAATTTTCATTTTATCAAGTTTTCCTGTTTGTGGATCACGCACTAAATCTCTTCTTTTCCAGTTTACAAGTATGATTTCTCCAATATGAGAGAAAAAGACTATAAACATAACAATAGCACTAATATGATGCACTATGGTTGCACCGATTGGTCCACCTATAAGATCTATCATGGTTTGTGCCCAAGGAGCGGTATAAAATTTTTGCGGCAAACCCGAGAAAGCAAGTCCTAAGAAACTTGCCGCCATAAAGAAATGCTGAATTTTATGGAAGGTTGAAAAACGTTTGATTAAAACCTTGTCATTGTGTGCATTTTCTTTTGCTTTTTTCCATTCTGCAGGATGTGAAAATCTTGCTAAAATCAGTCTTATACTCCAAAGTAAAGTATGCAAACCAAAGAATACAAAAACTCCTATCACTAAAGCGGTCATAAAGATATAAGCACCGTGAAGTAAAGGATAGTTTTCTCCATCACTATGATCAGCATGTGCAATAAAATTGGCAAAATTTTCATTAGAATTTGGATGACACTGTGCACAAGTTTGAACACGATTTAAAGACGATAGGGTTGAGTTTAAATCTTCAACTTTTAAAATATTGTGTTTGCCGTGACAATCATAACAGGCTGCGATTTTTGGAGCACTACCGGGACTATTTAATACCATAGCCTTACCATGAAAAGTATCATGATAGCGATCTTGTTTATCTTGATGACATTCACCGCATTTAAAATCACTTCTTTGTTTTAAGGTCATTGCATTCATTAACGGATCGTTGTTGTGGATATCATGACAAGTGGTACAAGTTGGAATTTTTTTCTTTTTTCCATCTTTATCAAGTTGTATTTGGCTGATATTTTGATGAATGCTGTGTTTAAATTCTTTATCTATATCTTTATGACAACTTGCACAGTTTTTATTGATAAGATCTAAATTTGCAGCATTATTGTAGCGAATAGATTTTTTATCTTCGCCTTTTCCGTGGCAATCCCTACAACTTGGAACATCTCCAAAATACATTCTTGAATGAATACTATCTTTAAAATCATCTAAATTTTTAGCGTTTTGCCATTTTTCTATTTGTTCTTTTTGAACTTTTCTTCCAGAAAGCACCCAAGATTCTATACCATCTAACATAACATAAACATGGGTATAGCCTAATTTTTGGCTTAAATTTGCAATATTAGAAGCATCAAAAGTAAAACGATTCGACCCATAAAAAATTAAAGTTGCATTAAAATCATCAGGTAATAAATTTTGCCAATTTTGCGCATCAACTAAAACAGCATTAGGTATATTACCTGCAACTTCTCTTTCTTCCTTGGAATTAACATCCACAAAATATACATTTTTTTGCCCTAAAAGTTTTTCAGCATCTTTCATGCTGATAGGAGTTACACCTTCAACTATACCTATTTGAATTTTTCCGTCGGCAAGTAAAAAAGGGGTTGAAAAACAAAAAACAGCAAGCAATATAAATTTTATTAAACTTTGTTTCAAAATTTACTCCTTAAACTCGCCCAAAAAATGGGCGAAAATTTTATTTTAAAATATTTTTAGCTTCTTGTATATAAACCAAAGCCTCATCTACTATTTTTTTGGAGTAAACAGGACCATGCACACCCCAAGAACCATCTTTTTGCAATTTTTCTGCAATAGCCCTTGCTTGATTTGCCAAAGTAATAACACGAGATTTTTTCTCTACAGAAAGTTTAGGATTTTCAGCCATAGCTTTATCAATTTCTTTCACGCCTTTAAGAATATTTTCATATCCATCTTTTACAGGTTTTTGCCAACCTACAACAATGTCGTAGATAGTCTCTTGATCTGTAAAATGAAGTTTTTTAGGTAAATTTGATTGAACCGCACTGTGACATCCACTTGCACCTGACCCCATTAAATTTGGATCACTAAAACTTGTACGTCCACAAGCCCACATTAAATCAAGGAAAAATCTTCCATCATCATCTCTAGCGATGGTCCATCCTGGAGTTTTTGGAGATCTTTCTTTACCTTCTGGCGGATTAAGAGTTTTAGCAGTTTTATCAACTTTTATTTTCCAAATGTGAGAAGCTCTAACATTATCAAATCCACCTTTATCGGGATTTTGAACTGCTCCAAAGTTTTCACAACTCATCATATTTGGCATGTGACAAGCTGTACAATTATCTTTTGAATGAATTCCTCCTTGTTTAAAGAAGCTAGCTTGTGTGTCATGACAATCTGTACAAGTTTTTTTAAGCCCTACTTTAGTATATCCATCTTTCCAATCATTGAAAGTAACCTCATGAGGATCGTGGCAAGTAGAACATCTCATACCCTTATCATAGTGAGCTGAACTATACATTTGCGCACCTTCAGTTCCACAAGCTGGACAGCTAGATTTGAAGAAGGCATTAAATGGTTTTCTAGGATTTTTCTTAGCATCTTCTTCATTATAAGAAAATCTTTGATGACATCTTTCGCAGTTTGATGGCATACCTGCACCTCTAGCACCATAAAGATGAGCACCTGCACCATGACATTCTTCACAAGAAATACCTTTTGAAATTGTATGTTTTCTAAGCTCTTGAGTATTTCCTAAAGCTTTATAAAATTCTTCTTTGCTTTTAAAATCAAATTTAAAACTATGACAGGTTTCACAATAAGAACTTGCAGGCTGAAAAAGCATATTTTTACGATATTGTGCTGCATAAGAATTTGTTCCCCAAACTTGAGAGCCATTACCTCCAAATTGTTCCATAGTAGTAGGGAAACCTGGAGAAAATTCTGCTATTTTTTTGGTCATTTCAGGTGTTAAAAACTCACTCCAAAGCCTTGAGAATTGATTGCCGCCAGCTACAATTTTTCCTGTCATATTACTAAGATTTCCATCTTCAACATGATAAGTTCCACGAACCAACCATCTATCAATAAAACCATATTTTGTTCTAGGTGTTCCAATTACAGCATAGACATCATCAGGATAAATTCCATCTGGTAAAATAGTAGATTGTGAGTTATACATAGGTTTTTTTAAATCATTTCCTACTTCTTCAAACTCATCAGGAAAACGAACGGTTTTTGCATGACGTGATCTTTCCCAAGCTTTATATTGAGCAGGATGACATTCACCACATTTTTTTGGACCTACAAATTTATTTGGAAAATCTAAAAAAGATTCCATTCCTAAACGATAAGTCACTGAAGTATGAGCTAGATTGTTTTGCTGTGCAAAAGTAGGACCATTAGAAAATTCTACATATTCTTCTTCCCTATCACTAATAGCATATTTACCTACTATACGACCTTCTTTTTCATATTTAAACATAGGATGATGTTCTTTAAGATATTTAAAAAACGCATCTTCTTGGTGCACATAACCCTCAAGCGTTCTTGGTTTAGTATCGCCATCTTGTGCAGCTTCTCCTTGAATAAGAACATTTGAATTTTCTGCACTACTCACATTTAAAGCAAATCCCACCCCAAGTAATAGGGTTAAAACCTTTCCCTTAGAAATAAGCTTTTTCATAAGATACACCTTATAAATAAAATTTTTAAGATAATATAATTATGAAATAAATAGTTTAAGATATAAATTATCTTATTTAAATTATATTAACTTTTATATATAAAGTTTATGTTAATTAAACTTAATAATTAATAAAATTAACAATTTCATCGTGAATTTATATATTAATTTCTATTTTTTATTTAAAATTCTATCAATAAACCAAGTAGCCGATCACGCAAACAACTTTTTTAAAAGAACTAAATTTATACAATCCATACAAATATACTTAACTTTCCAAACCCCTAAAAACACCCTATTCTCTCTAAAAACCCTAACCAGTAACAAACTCTTTTTTTAAACACTATTTCAAACACCATCTAAAACAACAATAAAAATAAACATAGGATTTATATATAAAGTAAGCAATGAAGACATTTAACAAGTCCGCAATGAGCTACTTTCCCCCTGCCAGTAAGGCGTAGTATCATCACCCACGATGTGCTTAGCTTCTTGGTTCGGGATGGAGCAAGGCGTTTCCACATCTGTATAATCACGGACATTGTTATTTAAATATTCTTTGAAAGATTGAATTTAAAAAATAAAGCTTAATCTTTTTATTTCTTTACTTTTTTCTTTATTCTCTTTCTTCTTTTGTTTTTCTTTCTTCTTTACTTATCTTTTATCTTTGATAAGTTTTTATATAGAATACTTAAAAAACAATGTTAAGAGCAAGTTCTAATATAAACTTTACTTGAAAGATTTCTATTAAACTCTAAATATTATCTATATTCAAAGCTTTCTTAAAAACCTTAACAAGGAAGTGATGCTTTATTAAAGATAAGCCAAACGCTCTATTAGTACTGGTCAGCTAAAGGACTTTCATCCATTACACACCCAGCCTATCAAACTAGTAGTCTTCTAGAGAGCTTAGAGAAGATTCATCTTAGAGTTGGCTTCACGCTTAGATGCTTTCAGCGTTTATCCTTTCCAAACTTAGCTACGCTGCGATGCTCTTGGCAGAACAACAGCTACACCAGTGGTTTGTTCAACCCGGTCCTCTCGTACTAGGGTCAAATCTCTTCAATCTTCTTACGCCCACGGCAGATAGGGACCGAACTGTCTCACGACGTTCTGAACCCAGCTCGCGTACCGCTTTAAATGGCGAACAGCCATACCCTTGGGACCTGCTCCAGCCCCAGGATGCGATGAGCCGACATCGAGGTGCCAAACCTCCCCGTCGATGTGAGCTCTTGGGGGAGATCAGCCTGTTATCCCCGGGGTACCTTTTATCCTTTGAGCGATGGCCCTTCCACACAGAACCACCGGATCACTAAGACCGACTTTCGTCTCTGCTTGACTTGTATGTCTTGCAGTTAAGCTGGCTTATACCTTTATACTCTACGAACGATTTCCAACCGTTCTGAGCCAACCTTTGTAAGCCTCCGTTATTATTTGGGAGGCGACCGCCCCAGTCAAACTACCCACCAGACATTGTCCCACTTGAGGATAACTCAAGCTGGTTAGCTACCCAAATAAGAAAGAGTGGTATCTCAACAATGGCTCATATACAACTGGCGTCATATACTCAAAGCCTCCCACCTATCCTGCACATTCTTATCCAAGTAGCAGTGTCAAGCTGTAGTAAAGGTCCACGGGGTCTTTCCGTCTTGCCGCGGGTAGGAGGAATTTTCACCTCCACTACAATTTCACTGGATCCCTCTTTGAGACAGCTCCCATCTCGTTACGCCATTCATGCAGGTCGGTATTTAACCGACAAGGAATTTCGCTACCTTAGGACCGTTATAGTTACGGCCGCCGTTTACTCGGGCTTCGATCAAGAGCTTCGCTAATGCTAACCCCATCAATTAACCTTCGAGCACCGGGCAGGCGTCACACCCTATACATCCTCTTACGAGTTAGCAGAGTGCTGTGTTTTTGGTAAACAGTCGGGAGGGACTCTTTGTTGTAAGTTTCCTTGCTTTCGGAGTAAATCCTAATACAAAGCTAACCACACCTTATACCGAAGATACGGTGCTATTTTGCAGAGTTCCTTAAAGAGAGTTCTTCCACGCGCCTTAGAATACTCATCCCACCCACCTGTGTCGGTTTACGGTACGGGCAACATTAGCTAAACTTAGAAACTTTTCTTGGCTCGACGGCATCAGGGGTTCTTCTATCCATCCGAAGATTTCAAAAAGCCTTTCAGTTCTCGGAGTATTGTTATACGGATTTGCCTGTATAAGCTCCTACGACCTTAGACTAGCACTTCCATCCGCTAGCCCCCTTAGCCCTAAGCGTCCTTCCATCGCACACTAATGTTGGTATTGGAATATTAACCAATTTGCCATCGTCTACCCCTTTCGGACTCGACTTAGGACCCGACTAACCCTACGATGACGAGCATCGCGTAGGAAACCTTGGGTTTACGGCGTTAATGATTCTCACATTAATTATCGCTACTCATGCCTGCATGCTCACTTCTATTCGCTCCAGCACTCCTTACCGGTATACCTTCGACGCAAATAGAACGCTCTCCTACCACTTGCACACAACTTAAACTACTTAAACTTTAAACCAAGAATATTTTTACTGATTTTACTAAGTTTTGTTTCTATCTTTACTCTATAAAAATCAGTAAAAATATAACTTAAAACATATAACTTAGTTTTTTATATTCTAAACTTAAATAATCTAAGTTGTGTGCAAGTCTACAGCTTCGGTACTTACTTTAGCCCCGTTATATTTTCCGCGCAAAATCACTAGACCAGTGAGCTATTACGCTTTCTTTAAAGGATGGCTGCTTCTAAGCCAACCTCCTGGTTGTTTAAGTAACTTCACATCGTTTTCCACTTAAGTAAGATTTAGGGACCTTAGCTGGTAGTCTGGGTTGTTTCCCTCTTGACGACGGATTTTATCACTCGCCGCCTGACTGCTGTGATTACATATAAGGTATTCGGAGTTTGATAGGGTTTGGTACATTGGTGTATGCCCTAGCCCATTCAGTGCTCTACCCCCTTATATTACGACACAACGCTATACCTAAATATATTTCGGAGAGAACCAGCTATCACGAAGTTTGATTGGCCTTTCACCCCTATCCACAAGTCATCCCGGGGCTTTTCAACGCCTATGGGTTCAGTCCTCCACTAGTTCTTACACTAGCTTCAACTTGCTCATGGATAGATCACTTCGTTTCGGGTCTGCAGCATCTGACTAAGCGCCCTATTCAGACTCGCTTTCGCTACGGCTTCGCGTTTGCTTAACCTTGCCAGACACCACAACTCGCAGGCTCATTATGCAAAAGGCAGTCCATCACACTGTATTGCTACATAGTGCTCTGAATGATTGTAAGCAAATGGTTTCAGGTTCTATTTCACTCTGATCACCTCAGTTCTTTTCACCTTTCCCTCACGGTACTTGTGCACTATCGATCTGGTATTAGTATTTAGGGTTGGATCGTGGTCGACCCGGATTCAGACAGGATTCCTCGTGTCCCGCCCTACTCAGGATACTGCTAGCTAAGCTTTGTTTTTCGCATACGGGACTATCACCCTCTATGGCTATACTTTCCAGAATGTTCTGCTAAACTCAGCTCTTGCACATTGCAGTCCTACAACCCCCAGTGCAAGCACTGGGTTTGCCCTCTTGCGCTTTCGCTCGCCGCTACTGACGCAATCTCTATTGATTTCTTTTCCTGAGGGTACTAAGATGTTTCAATTCCCCTCGTTCGCTCCTATATAGGTAATGTATATCTCTATACATTGGGTTGCCCCATTCGGAAATCTACGGATCAAAGCTTCTTGACAGCTCCCCGTAGCTTATCGCAGTCTAGTACGTCCTTCATCGCCTTTACCAGTCAAGGCATCCACCATTCGCTCTTAGTAGCTTACCTTTTGATGTTCTTTTAGCAGATGAGCAAAGCTCATCCTAAAGAACCAAAGCTAAAGGCCTACCCCGCCAACCTAAAAGATATTAGGCTTAAAACGAAATAAACTAAACATTCATTAAAAAATTAATGTAGATAAAGCTTCAATTCTTAATCGCTAAAAAAACAATTTGCATAAAAGTTAGATATAACCTAACTTCTACCTTTTTTATTGATTCTAAAACGCATCACTTCCTTGTTAAAGTTTTTATGATAAGACTTCTTTATCTTAAGACGGAAAGCATTCAAACACTTAATATAAAACTAAATGATTTAGTCTTAACTAAGCTGTGAGTTTGAAACTTGTCTTTAATTTACAAATCTTAAATCTAATATTCTCTTTATTATAGAAATAAAGATAATTAAAAGATATAAGTTAAACCAAAGAAAAGATAAATAGGTTTTATCCTTTAACAAGTCCTGTAAAATTGTTTTTATTAAAACTTGCTTGTGACTCTTAACAATGATAATTAAAAAGAACATTTAGGTTTAAAACCTAAAGGAAGTATATATATTAACATAATCATTATAAATATAAATACATAATGTATATGCTATTTATATCTATTAAAAAGTATATTCTTTTATAGTTAAAGATAAAAATAAATCTAAGTATAGAGTTTATATTTTATATTTAATCTACTTTATATACTTGCTTTAGATTTTAAAGCTTTTTTATTCAAATCTTTTTTATGGTGGGCCTAACAAGACTTGAACTTGTGACCTCACCCTTATCAGGGGTGCACTCTAACCAGCTGAGCTATAGGCCCTTAATAAATGGTGGAGAATAGCGGGATCGAACCGCTGACCTCCTGCGTGCAAAGCAGGCGCTCTCCCAGCTGAGCTAATTCCCCATAAACAATTAGCTTTATCATCAATCTTTGAAATCTAAACAAGAATCAATTGAGTTTATATATTGAAGTAATAGTTGTGAGACTTATTACTTTGTACTCTAGAAAGGAGGTGATCCAACCGCAGGTTCTCCTACGGTTACCTTGTTACGACTTCACCCCAGTCGCTGATTCCACTGTGGACGGTAACTAGTTTAGTATTCCGGCTTCGAGTGAAATCAACTCCCATGGTGTGACGGGCGGTGAGTACAAGACCCGGGAACGTATTCACCGTAGCATGGCTGATCTACGATTACTAGCGATTCCGGCTTCATGCTCTCGAGTTGCAGAGAACAATCCGAACTGGGACATATTTTATAGATTTGCTCCACCTCGCGGTATTGCGTCTCATTGTATATGCCATTGTAGCACGTGTGTCGCCCTGGGCATAAGGGCCATGATGACTTGACGTCGTCCACACCTTCCTCCTCCTTACGAAGGCAGTCTATTTAGAGTGCTCGGCCGAACCGTTAGCAACTAAATACGTGGGTTGCGCTCGTTGCGGGACTTAACCCAACATCTCACGACACGAGCTGACGACAGCCGTGCAGCACCTGTCTCTAAGTTCTAGCAAGCTAGCACCCTCATATCTCTATAAGGTTCTTAGGATATCAAGCCCAGGTAAGGTTCTTCGCGTATCTTCGAATTAAACCACATGCTCCACCGCTTGTGCGGGTCCCCGTCTATTCCTTTGAGTTTTAATCTTGCGACCGTACTCCCCAGGCGGTACACTTAATGCGTTAGCTGCATTACTGAGATGACTAGCATCCCAACAACTAGTGTACATCGTTTAGGGCGTGGACTACCAGGGTATCTAATCCTGTTTGCTCCCCACGCTTTCGCGCCTTAGCGTCAGTTGAGTTCCAGCAGATCGCCTTCGCAATGGGTATTCTTGGTGATATCTACGGATTTTACCCCTACACCACCAATTCCATCTGCCTCTCCCTCACTCTAGACTATCAGTTTCCCAAGCAGTTTAATGGTTAAGCCATTAGATTTCACAAGAGACTTGATAATCCGCCTACGCGCCCTTTACGCCCAGTGATTCCGAGTAACGCTTGCACCCTCCGTATTACCGCGGCTGCTGGCACGGAGTTAGCCGGTGCTTATTCCTTAGGTACCGTCAGAATTCTTCCCTAAGAAAAGGAGTTTACGCTCCGAAAAGTGTCATCCTCCACGCGGCGTTGCTGCGTCAGGGTTTCCCCCATTGCGCAATATTCCCTACTGCTGCCTCCCGTAGGAGTCTGGACCGTGTCTCAGTTCCAGTGTGACTGATCATCCTCTCAGACCAGTTAAGCGTCATAGCCTTGGTAAGCCATTACCTTACCAACTAGCTGATACTATATAGTCTCATCCTACACCGAAAAACTTTCCCTACTCAACTTGTGTTAAGCAGGAGTATAGAGTATTAGCAGTCGTTTCCAACTGTTGTCCTCTTGTGTAGGGCAGATTAACTATACCTTACTCACCCGTGCGCCACTAATCCACTTCTAGCAAGCTAAAAGCTTCATCGTTCGACTTGCATGTATTAGGCACGCCGCCAGCGTTCACTCTGAGCCAGGATCAAACTCTCCATAA
>NZ_MJXP01000044.1:0-821 GCF_001762855.1 Campylobacter sp. BCW_6467
TAACAAAGCTGCAGGATTGCCTGAAGATTTTAAGATACATAAATCTACTTTAGATGAGATAGAGAGATTTAATCAAAATGGTATGGCTGATGAAACTAGTGGAAACTATTATAATAGTTTTGATATGGCTTCTATTGTTAAATCCTATTATAATAGCTTTAATCAAGTAATAAGTGCATTTCCAAATGATAAAACAAGTTTTAGCAAAGCAGATTTAGAACAATTGCCTAAAGGATTAAATTATATTAATAATGAAGACAATGAAAAAATTGTAAAAAATATATTTAATGCGGAACAATTTCACGAAGCACAAGCGATTAAATATTCTACTATGGGTTTGGATATGAACCTTATGAAACTTGACTTTTCTCCACAAAGTATGGAGCAAGATCCTTCAATTGAAGGTGACTTTAATCCTGATATGTCAGTTTATCCAAAAAATGAAGATGGAAGCTATTCTAAAGAAGCTTTGTTTATGAGTTTTTTAAAATCCTATCCACCTTTTCCATCTCCAAATCAAGTTGTTTTTAGTCCTGAAGCAAAAGTTCGTGAAGCAAAACTTGAGCTAGAAATGAAAGCAAATCCTTCTTTTAGCGTTTCCTTAGATGACATTATGACAGGAAAAGTTGATTTTGCAAGTTTATTAAAAGGTTATGCACAAGAGGGTTGGCTTGATGCAGGTATTTATGCAATGGAAAAAGGAGTTAAATGGCAAAATATATACGTAGGCAGTGGAATCTCTTTTGATAGAGAATTTCATCAAGCAAAAGCTAATGGTTGGAAAGCAAGTAATGAAAGTATAAATTCTTTTGTAAATAATA
>NZ_MJXP01000044.1:871-4734 GCF_001762855.1 Campylobacter sp. BCW_6467
AGAACAAACTAGGGTTTAGGCTTTTAATTAAGGATTTTAATATTTTGATATTAAAATCCAAAAGGTTCAATTTCAAAATTCAAAGGTTTGGGTAAATTGAGTTTGTAATCTTTGAGTTGTTTTTTAGGATTAACAACTAAAGCAAATCCACCTTTATTGTATCTATCCCAAACACTATAAAATTCTCTTTTAGAACTGATATATTCTCCATAACTTGGATCAAGTATTTGTAAATAATTACCTTTATGATTTATAATCACCACAAAATGTGGAAAGCGTGGATCATCTTCAATTTTAACTAAAATAGGAACAGATATAATATTCTCTAAAATCTTTCTATCGACTTTATAAGACTTGCTTTCATAGCCAAGCTTTTTTACTGCATCATTTAAATCTGCAAAGCTTACCATATCTGTATAAAGTTTTTGTCCACTCATGGTTTTTAATAAATCTAATTCTGTTAAATTATTATCATCAAGTGTATTAATAAGCGTAGCCAAAGAAGCAGCACCACAAGATTCTTCATAATTTTGCCTTACAACTTTTTCATTTTTGATTTCTTGGTAAGACTTAACTACAAATTCTGCCTTTAAAAACAAAGGCAAAAGAGCAACCATTAATGCTATTTTTAGAATTTTTTCCATAGATTGATACCAAAAATTGCATCAGGAGCAGCAGAGCTTCCACCTAGACTTGCACTGACTGAAACAGCAGTATCTTGATTTATGCTATAAGTAGAACCGCCACTAATTGTAGGAATTGATCTGATTTCTGAATTTTTTACACCATTGATTTTTTGTTCGGTTTGAAATCTTTGTTCTGCTCCTAAATCCAAAGTAATTTTAGGGCTTAAGATTATAGATAAATTTCCACCAAAGTAAATACTATTGCCATAATCTATTTTTGCGATTTTAAATTTTCTTTGGGCGTTATAACCAAATCCTGTATAAATACTATATACCACTGGATCGCTATATCCTCTTAAACTTGCTTCTAGGTTTTGGGATTGAAAATAAAAGTTTTTAGTTTGCAAAACTGTTTTTTCTCTTTGAATGATCGCTGTTTGAAATTTAATCTGCGGAACAAAGTCAGCAATGCTTTCTCCTGTATAAATAAAGCCTATCCATAAAGAATCAAAATTTAAAGTATTTTTGCTTGTAAAAGCACCTGAAATAATATTGTTATACTCTTGTCTTGCATAATTTCCACCGCCTGAAATAAGTAAATCGAAATTAGGTGTAAGCGTATAAATAAAAGTTTGATTCAAATAAAGTTGCTTTGTATCATTCCAAACATTTAAATCTCCATTTACTCCAATATTTGGATAAATGTAATAAGAGTGAGGATTTCCTGTGCTAAGCAAGGATAAACTTGTAATGCTTCTTAAGCCTATTTGCTTTTTAAACAAGCTATCGATATTTAGCTCATCGCTAGCAAAAAGACAACCACTTAAAACTGCCAAAATAAGAATAATTTTTTTCATTTTATTACCTTTTAAAATATTGCTTTGAAAAATTAAGCAAGGAGCGTTCCAAATTTTTAGTATATTCTTTATATTTTATTCCTTTCTTTTATAAATTATCCATCTCTTTCAATCTCATTATTCCTAACACTTGTCCATCGCAAGATATTATCGGATCGTCCTCGCTCTCCTTGCTGTAACTGATTGAGTGCATTGATGTGCAAAAGCATTTGAGTTCGTTTTGTGTTATGAACCATAGGCTGTTTGGACAATATTCGCATAGAGTTTCTTTCTAGGGCAGTTTCTCTTCGGATAGTTGATTTATTACCGAGCTCTTGTAAGACTCTCTGTCTATATTGTTTTGTATAATCTCTCTCATTATTCACTCCTTTATCTTGTATAATTTTATATTTTTTTGTTGTTTTGGCTTTGTTGATCTGTTTTAAATCTTTCTCTCTACCTATTACTGATACTTCCCAAATAGGTTTTTTAAGTGTTTTAACAACTTCTTGCCACTTGTTATTAATTTTTGCCTTTCTTTTTATCTCATATTCTTCTTGCCCTACTATTTTAAATCTTGCATATTCACCCCTTAAAACTTTATTTTCTCTCACAATCCTTTCTAAATCTTGTCCCCAAATTGTAGTTATTCCTTTTTTGGTTTTATAACCCACATAATAGGATTATTTATCTGTTTCATTATATTAAATTCTTTAATAAATCTTTGAATTTCTTTATCATTAACTTTAAGAATATAAGGTTTTAGAGTTTAAAGGACTGCTTATAAGCGGAGAAAGAACAGATTTAAACACTCTTAATTTTTATGTGAGTACTACTGATGGTAAAACAATAATCGAACCTGAAAATTTGATTTATAAAAGAGATGAAAAAACCTTTTTTAAATTGGAAAGTTATGTAAATTTTGGTGGTTTTGTAAAGAGATTAAACAATTTTTATAATGACTTAGAAAAATTTACTCAACTCAATAAAAATAAGATAGAAAATCTTGAAAAAGAAATTGTGGAGCTAAAAAGCATTACAGGGGATAACACTCCAAAATACAAAAGAAAGGATTATTTAGAGGCATTAAGAGAAGACAATCGCATTATCATGGATGAAATAGAAAAAATGAGTAAGCAAAAAAACTACAAAAGTGATTTTGTGCCAAAATCTGCAAAAATTTTAGAAGATTTAAATAAATATAATGAAATTAAAGTCTTGTTAAGATAAAACATAATCAAAAATGCCCTAAAATTAGCTTGTTGATCTTAGGGCGGTATTATTTATTTCTTTTTATCCTTTTTTCATCTTCTAAAAAAATTTGCTAATATCTTGTGTTATATCTTTTCGGTAATGAAAACCCTCAAGATCAATTTTTTCCTTATTAGATGTATGAAAAAGTGGCTCCATAATCTCGATAGCATCCCATACAACCCAAATATAAGGAAACAAGCCATCGTGTATAATTCTATTGCACCAATTTTTAACTAGCATAATCTTATCAAAATCCACATTTGGAGGTAAATCAAAATATTGTTTATGATTTTCTTTTAGTTTCAAAAGAAAATCATGTAATTTTATTTCACGCTCTTGTAAATCACCAAATATCATCCACTTTATTTTTCCCTCTAGTGCCATACGGATTAAAAAAGCTTTTTCGATAAGAGAAATATAAAATTTTGGATACGGTGACAAGTGGCATCCAAATGAGTAATTAAATAGTCTCTGTGGGTGAATATCATCATCCAAACCCTGTATACTTCCAATTATATTATTGATTTCCATAACGACAGACTGTAAAGATTTGTCAAATGATTTTTCTTTGCCTCTTATTGCATTATAAAATCTTGCTATATCATAAATAATAGTCTGTGTTATTATCGTTTGTGGTATACCACTAGCAATTTCCCAACATACAAGATATCTATTTTCATTTACCGATTTAATAGCTCTACAAATTGATAAATAATGACTTATAATATATTCATCATTAAATTGCTCTGGTCGTTTAAAAATCAAATCAAACTTATCATATATTATATTTTTTTGCTCATATATATAATCATTTAATAACTTGACTATTTTCTCTAAAACTAATAAATTTTCTTTTTCATCTTGATATGTCATTTTTTCTAATATTCCCATTGTAATCCATCCTTACAAAATTTATTTTAATAAAATAACATAAACATAATAATACTTTGATTAAATTTGATTTAAGGCATTTGTTATGATAAAATGAATTATATTACATTTGAAAACAAGGAGCTAAAATGTTTAAAAACTATTAAGTGTTGTAGCTTTAGGTGCTTTATTATCAAGTTCTGCTTTTGCAGAGGATATTCTTGCTAAAGTCAGTAATGGAGCAATTAGTGATAATAGTGCAGGTGTTAAAGTTCTT
>NZ_MJXP01000044.1:4784-5211 GCF_001762855.1 Campylobacter sp. BCW_6467
TAGTGATAATAGTGCAGGTGTTAAAGTTCTTAACCTTGATGAGATGAAAGAGGTTAAGGGTGGAGTTTATACTTTTAATAGAGCAAGTAATTATGATAATGTTATAGGTGTTAGGAGCTATGCCTATATAGCAGGAGATAGTGATAAAACACCAGAACAATTCTTACAAGCTATGAATATTAGTGGCAATAAAATTATTCTTGCTAAATACCGTTATGTAAATAATCAAAAAGAATATTATTTACAAAGTTATGAAAAAAGCACAGGAACTCTTCGTGATATTTGGGCTTGGAATGGAAGTCCTGCTTATGATGTTTTAAAAGATTTTAAAAATCAATACTAAACTATTTCCTCGTTCCACTTATCCAAAACGGAACAGATCTTGCTTATATTATTTATATAAATATATTTAGGTTGAAGGCAAAAA
>NZ_MJXP01000044.1:5261-6511 GCF_001762855.1 Campylobacter sp. BCW_6467
TTCTATACTTTCACAAGCAAAAGCTAATAAAGAAAGTAAAGAAAATTCTAAAATAAGTTTTGCTAATGCTTTTTTAAAACAAAATGCTAGTAAGTTAAATGAAATTCAAAATGCAAATTCACAAACTCTAGCAAGAAGTGAAGTATTAAATTCTACTAATACAACAAATACTAGCAATAATACTAATTTTAGTATAAGTAGTAAGACAAATTCTCCTAATTATGATATATCTAGTGAATTTAAAAACTCTATTTATACTCTAAAATATAAACAAGCAGATATAAGCAATACTTCTACTAATACAGCCTATGGTTATAGTGTAGATAAAGATGGTTATATGGGAAGTGATTTTAATAAAGCTGCAGGATTGCCTGAAGATTTTAAGATACATAAATCTACTTTGGATGAGATATATAACTTTAATGAAGCACAATATCAAGACATAAAAGAACAGCTAGGAATTTCTCGCTATTTTAGCAATATCGATATGGCTGATACCATAAAACAATACTATAATCAATTTAATCAAATTGTTAATCATACTTTTAACGATACCAATAAAACAAGTTTCACTGAAGCGGATATAAATTCTATGCCCAAGGGTTATATTTCTGTTGGCTATAAAGGTTTAGATTTTTCAGATCAATCCAATCCTTATAATGCATTAGGACTAGTTAATCATTCTAACACAAAAGTAACTAATGTTTTTAAAACAGATGATGAATTTCATGAAGCTCAAGCAATACAAATGGGAATGATGGGTATTGATTTTTATCCGCAAAAATTAAATATATCAACTCAAAGTTTATCACAAGGAGCTTTAATGGAAGGTGGATTTAATCCTGATATGTCAGTTTATCCACAAAATGAAGATGGAAGTTATTCTAAAGAAGCTTTGTTTATGAGTTTTTTAAAATCAGAAGGTGGTTATATGGTTGCAGGAAAAAATACAACTATTGCACCGCAAGCAATGAATTATAATCTTAATGTTGCCAAACAAAGTATTCCAAAATACTCTAATGTAGATTTCGATGACATTATGACAGGTAAAGTTGATTTTGCAAGTTTATTAAAAGGCTATGCACAAGATGGTTGGCTTGATGCAGGTATTTATGCAATGGAAAAAGGAGTTGCTTGGCAAAATACAAGCATAGGCTATGGTGGAGCTTGGTTTGATAATCAGTTTAATCAAGCAAAAGCTAATGGTTGGAAAGCAAGTAATGAAAGTATAAATTCTTTTGTAAATAATA
>NZ_MJXP01000045.1:0-604 GCF_001762855.1 Campylobacter sp. BCW_6467
TAAGCTTGATTTTAAAAATAAAGCTTATAATGTACTTTATAATACAGGAGTTTAAATGGGAGAAGATATTATACTTTCTATTTTTTGGGGTTTGATAGGATTTATTTTTAGGCTTGTTACTATTGATACAATACTTTATATTACAGCCTTAAGCGTTCTTATTGCCTTTTCTATTATAAATTATTGGATGAGAATTAACATAAAAGAATTTTTAAAATCTTATTTTTCAATATATTTTATTATCTTTTTTACAGCTATTATTATCATATTTTATCTTAGCTATGATCTTGAAACTTATAGAGGATATGTAATGCTCGGTCCTCCAGAAGCTGAAGAATTATCACCACAAGAATATATAGTATATAAGTGTTCTAAATTTTTAATCTTTATAAATTTTATTTTTTTTACAATCACATTTATTATACTTCCTTGTTTATTACAAGCTTATTTTTTTAAATGTTATAGCACAGGAGAAAAACACAAAAAATTAAGTTGGCTTATAGGGTTTGTGTGCAATATCTTTTTATTAATGGCGAGTGTGTATGTGATATATGAAAATCTTTAAAGACTATCAAAAATTCACTCCTTATGGTTTGGATTTTAA
>NZ_MJXP01000045.1:654-1165 GCF_001762855.1 Campylobacter sp. BCW_6467
TAAGCTTGATTTTAAAAATAAAGCTTATAATGTACTTTATAATACAGGAGTTTAAATGGGAGATAGCATTACACTTTCTATTTTTTTAGGTTTTATAGGATTTATTTTTGCTTGTAGTGTTATAGAATTTTATCTTATAGCTCTAAGCGTTCTTATTGCCTTTTCTATTTTAAATTATTGGATTAAGATTAATATAAAAGAATTTGTAAAATCTTATTTTTTAATATCTTTTATTATCTTTTTTATGGCTATTGTTATCATATTTTATCTTACTTATGATCTTGAAACTTCTAGAGGGCTTGTATTGCTTGATCCTCCAGAAATTGAAAAATTATCACCACAAGAGTATAAAGCACATAATTATTTTGATTTTTTAGGCGGTATAACTTTTATTTTTTTTATAATCACATTTTTTATACTTCCTTGTTTATTGCAAGCTTATTTATTTAAATGTTATAGCACAGGAGAAAAACACAAAAAATTAAGTTGGTTTATAGGGTTTGTGTGTAAT
>NZ_MJXP01000046.1:0-1051 GCF_001762855.1 Campylobacter sp. BCW_6467
AACCCCAATACCTAGATCCTGAATTTCACACAGGGGAGAAATCTACTTTACTTGAATTTAAAGATTGGCAAAGTATATATTTAAAAGATCCTATCAAAGGAAGCATAGCTCCTTGGACTAAAGCAGAAAAAGCTTATTATCATTCTTTAAAAACCAAAAGAGAAAGATATAAATATTTAGCAATAAGAAGTGGATTAAGATCTGTGGTTATAGATATACCCTATGATGCTTATGCTAATGTAGATGAAAAAGGAAGATTGGTTAATGAAGAATACGCTTATATTTATGATGAAGTAAGTTCTCATCGTGGAACATTAAAATCTTATTCTTTCTTTAATGAATGGGAATTGTCTGCTTTACTTTTGGGAAATATTAAAGCTAGTCCCACAGCTGCCGTAGGATTTAAAGCAAGACAACAACAAGCATTGTTTTTACAAGCTCAACTTGGAGATAAAAATGCTTTTAAAAGTTTAGGTTTAGCAGTATTGTGTTCTAATTCTTTTCTTACAGGGCAACATTGGAATAAGCTTAGAGCAAAAATGATTTATGATTTACACGATTATCATTATGAGAGTTTATTAGATGAATTTGGTATGCTTCCTTTTTTAGATGAGATTATAGGAGCAGATTGGACGATTGATTTAAATAAATATGATTTTGCCTATGATGAAGAAGGTAGAATCATTTGGGCTTTATATGATGATATTGAAAAAGGTAAATTAAAAGATCCAAGAGATATAGATTCTACTCCTGAAAGTAGAAATAAATTTGATGATGCTATGGATGGATACGAAAATGGAATGGTAACAAGATTTGATGTAGATACTCCAAATGATTGGAGTGAACAACAAGCTGCTTTAGATAGAGATACCCTAGTATTAAGCGCCAAATTAGCAGCCCTCACTCCTCCTCAAGGCTATCCTAATGCCCCTTATTATTTTACCCCTGAAAGATTAGAATGGATTTATAAAAGAGGATATTTAGATAAACTCCTTGATCCAAGAATTCCTGCTATTTATAGATATAATTTTCCGCAAGAACTTCGAGCTAA
>NZ_MJXP01000046.1:1101-2145 GCF_001762855.1 Campylobacter sp. BCW_6467
AGCATAATATCAAAGAGTGAAAATAATGAATTTCATAACTAGACTAGCCACTACTATAATCATGGAAGATGGTTTATACATGGGTTAAATTAAGAAAGGATAGATAATGAGTGAGACTTATAAAATTTATACACCTAATGGATTGGCATTAGATGTGGAAAAAGATACCAATAAAATACTCTTTAAAGAAAATGTTAAGCCTACAGGCAACTATACCGAAGAATATTCCAAAGCTTTGTTTGAAGCACACAACATTAAACGAAACTCCCCCTACAAAGACTATAAACCCCAATACCTAGATCCTGAATTTCACACAGGGGAGAAATCTACTTTACTTGAATTTAAAGATTGGCAAAGTATATATTTAAAAGATCCTATCAAAGGAAGCATAGCTCCTTGGACTAAAGCAGAAAAAGCTTATTATCATTCTTTAAAAACCAAAAGAGAAAGATATAAATATTTAGCAATAAGAAGTGGATTAAGATCTGTGGTTATAGATATACCCTATGATGCTTATGCTAATGTAGATGAAAAAGGAAGATTGGTTAATGAAGAATACGCTTATATTTATGATGAAGTAAGTTCTCATCGTGGAACATTAAAATCTTATTCTTTCTTTAATGAATGGGAATTGTCTGCTTTACTTTTGGGAAATATTAAAGCTAGTCCCACAGCTGCCGTAGGATTTAAAGCAAGACAACAACAAGCATTGTTTTTACAAGCTCAACTTGGAGATAAAAATGCTTTTAAAAGTTTAGGTTTAGCAGTATTGTGTTCTAATTCTTTTCTTACAGGGCAACATTGGAATAAGCTTAGAGCAAAAATGATTTATGATTTACACGATTATCATTATGAGAGTTTATTAGATGAATTTGGTATGCTTCCTTTTTTAGATGAGATTATAGGAGCAGATTGGACGATTGATTTAAATAAATATGATTTTGCCTATGATGAAGAAGGTAGAATCATTTGGGCTTTATATGATGATATTGAAAAAGGTAAATTAAAAGATCCAAGAGATATAGATTCTACTCCTGAAAGTAG